>JBOHHD010000630.1:0-11529 GCA_050700515.1 Pseudonocardiaceae bacterium | reverse complement strand
GTGCTCACCAGCGGTCCGAGCACGGCGCTGGTGAGCCTGGGGTTGACCAGCGCCGCTGGTCAACTCTGGTTCCTGGCCGGAACCACCGCCCTGTTATTCGCCGCCGCCGCGGTGCTGTCGTTCATCTCCGGGATGGTCTGGCGAGATCTCGCTCAATCCGTGCAGCATACGTGGCGCACCGAGACCTATGCCCACGTTCAGCGGGCTCAGCTGCGGTACCTGGAAGGCGAGCGGACGACCAGGCTGACCAAGGCACTGACCGAGGACGTCACCCAGCTAGGTCGTTTTTTCGCCACCTCGGCGAACGACATTCTCCAAGTCGGCACCGGTTTTCTCGTCCTCATACCGGCATTCCTGATCCTGGCTCCGAGCCTCTCCTGGATCGCGTTGCTTCCGGTTCCGATCATCGCCTGGCTCTCGTTCTCCCACCATGGCCGCGCCACGCGAGACCACGCGACCAACAGCGAGAACGGGTCGCTGCTGGACAGCCAACTGAGCAACAATGTGGCGGCCGGCGCGACCGTCAAGAGCTTCAGCGCCGAAGCCTACGAGATCGACCGCATTCATCGCCTCAGCGATGCGTATCAGCACAGCAACCACCAGGTCGATACACGCACCACGTCCTACACCCAGATGGTGCGACTGTGCACCATGTTGTCTTTCGCGGGATTCCTGCTGTGGGGCGGGCTGGACGTGCTGACCGGTACGCTCGGGTTCGGGGTCTTCAACGCGCTGATCGGCATGCCCAATCTGGTGCTCTGGAAACTCCCGGTGATCGGGGGCGCGGTCGACCAGTACCAGCAGACGGTGAACGCACTGGGACGGGTCCTGGCCCTGCACCACCTTCCGGTGGAGGCACCGGAAACCGGGCAAAGTCTGGACGCCGCGACGGTCACCGGCGACCTGGTGCTCGACGGGGTCACGTTCGCCTATCCCGGTCGCGAGCCGGTCCTGCGCGACCTGTCCCTCCGTATCGCCGCCCGGCAGACCACGGGCATCGTCGGGGTCACCGGGGCGGGCAAAACGACCATCGCCAAACTCCTGCTCCGCCTCCAGGACATCGACTCAGGACGGATATTGCTCGATGGCCGCGACATCCGCGAGGTGAAACTGCGCGACCTGCGCACCGCGATCGGTTTCGTCGCCCAAGACGCCTTCCTGTTCGACGGGACCGTGCACGACAACATCACCTACGGCAGCTTCCACGCCGGACGCGAGCGGGTGGAAAACGCAGCCCGGCTAGCCGACGCCAATGGTTTCATTCAGGCCCTCCCGGCTCGGTACGACACCATGACCGGGGAGCGCGGCACCACCCTGTCCGGCGGCCAGAAACAACGCATCTCCCTGGCCCGGGCGATCGTGAAAGACGCCCCCATCCTCATCCTCGACGAAGCGACCTCAGCGGTGGACAACGAGACCGAGACGGCCATCCACCGCGCCCTCACGGACTTCGCCAGGGACCGGACACTGGTCATCATCGCCCACCGGCTCTCCACCATCCGCCATGCCGACCATATCTATGTACTGGGCCACGGCGGACTGGTCGCCGAAGAGGGAACCCATCACGAATTACTGGCCCGCGAAGGCGTGTACGCGTCCCTGTGGCGCCTGCAGATCGGCGAGGCCAGTGCATGAGAAAGACGGGGAGATAACGTTGTCCGGTCTTGATGAAATTGTTCTGCCACTATCGGCCGCACAGCGCGAGATTTGGTTTGCCGAACAACAATTCAGCACGGCGAACCAGGTTTACAAGCTTGGTGAATTTACAGAGATATATGGGCCGGTTGATCCGGTGTTGTTCGAGACGGCGCTGCGGCAGGTTGTTGCGGAGGCCGACTGTTTGCATGTCCGGTTCGTTGAGCACAGCGACGGCCCACGACAGGTTGTCGAGCCGTCGGATTGGCTGATGCCGGTCGTCGACGTCAGCGAAGAACCTGATCCGCGCACGGCTGCGCAAGCATGGATGGCCGCCGACATGGCTCGGCCGATGGATCTGACTCGTGGCCCCCTTTTCAGTTACGCATTGATCAAGCTGGGACTTGACCGGTTCTTGTGGTATCAGAGTTACCACCATATCGCAATGGACATGTTTGGGTTTTCCCTCATCGCGCGAAGGATAGCTGCAGTTTACACGGCACTCACCCAGGGTCTGACATGTGATCAGAGCACTTTTGGTTCGCTGCGCGAGCTACTGGACAGCGATTTTTCCTATCGTGTATCAGAACAGTTCGCGCAAGATCAAGAATACTGGAAAAAGCGGCTTGCCGACCGACCAGAGCCGACCAGACTTGCCGACCGGCCCTCGAGAACGCCGGAGATGATTTTTGTTCATCAGACTACCCATTTGTCACAGCTCAGGATTGACAGGTTACAGATAGCAGCCCGCAGGTCAGGAGTGCGATGGACCCGGATGGTGATCGCGGCGACGGCTGTTTATGTGCACCGTCTAACGGGTGCACGGGATGTAATTATCGGTTTGCCGGTTACAGCTCGCCAAGATCCTACCCTGAAACATATACCAGGCATGCTGTCAAACGTGTTGCCACTGCGACTTTCTGCACACCCGCACAATAGCCTGTCCGAGCTCATAGGACAAGTGGAAGAGGAAGTCCGCGAAGTATTGAACCGTCAGCGCTACCGCGGTGAGGATCTCCATCGGGAGCTTGGCCTCTCCGGTACTAGCGGAACATTTTATGCACCCGCGATCAATATTTTGCCTTTCGACTCCGATCTGTGCTTTGCCGGATATCGCGCCGAGACGCACAATATTTCTCTCGGATTGATCGGTGATCTGTCAATCATCGTTCGGAGCAGAGGGGATGGTTCAGGGTTACAAATCGGCTGGCAGGCACACCCGGAAGTCTGCAGTGCAGACGATCTGGCGCTCCATCAGCAACGCCTGCTGAGTCTGTTGGACACCATCGCAATCACTGATCCGGATCGGCCGATCGGCCGGATCGATCTGCTCACCGCCGAGGAGCGCGACCGGTTGCTGGTCGACTACAACGACACCGCTGGGACCGTGGCGCAGGCCACGTTACCGGTGCTGTTCGAGGCTCAGGTCCAGCGGTCCCCGGATGCCGAGGCGGTGGCATTCGGCGACGTCGCGTTGACCTACACCCAGCTCAACAAGTGCGCGAACCGGCTCGCCCGTCTGTTGATCGGCCGGGGTGTGGGTCCCGAACACATCGTGGCATTGGCCCTGCCCCGCTCACCAGACATGATCGTCGCGATCTTGGCGGTGCTCAAGGCCGGAGCCGGCTACCTGCCACTGGACCCGGACTACCCCCCAGCGCGGATCAGCTTCATCCTCCATGACGCACAACCAGCACTACTGCTGACCACCACCCCGACCGCAGGCGGTCTGCCGGACATCGACCTAACCGCCCGCTTGGTGATCGACGATCCCGGCACCACCGAAACGGTGAGCAGCTACGCGGACACCGACCTCACCGACACCGACCGCAGCACCCCCCTCACTCCGCAGCACCCGGCGTATGTGATCTACACCTCTGGCTCCACCGGCCAACCCAAAGGCGTCGTCGTCACCCATCAGGGTGTCTCCAGTCTCGCCACAGCCCAGGGCGAACGGTTCGGGGTTGATGCCCACAGCCGCGTGCTGCAGTTCGCCTCACCCAGCTTCGACGCATCGTTCTCGGAGCTGTGCATGGCGCTGCTGTCCGGGGCGGCGCTGGTGGTAGCCCCGGCCGAGCAGCTCCTGCCGGGGCCCTTGCTGCTCGCGCTGGCCAATAGGCAACGGGTGACGCATGCAACATTGCCACCGTCAGTGCTAGCCGCGCTGTCGGCCGGAGACGGGTTGCCCTCGGCGATGACGGTGGTCACCGCGGGCGAGGCGTGCCCACCAGCGTTGGTCGCCGCCTGGTCGGCGAACCGGCGAATGATCAACGCCTACGGACCCACCGAGATCACCGTGTGCGCCACGATGAGCCACCCCCTCTCCGCCGCGACGGCGATGCCCCCGCCGATTGGGCGACCGATCATCAACACCTGGGCTTACGTGCTCGATACCGGTCTGCACCCGGTGCCCCCGGGGGTACCGGGTGAGCTGTACCTCGCGGGCGCCGGTCTGGCGCGCGGCTATCTGCGCCGGCCCGGTCTGAGTGCCGGGCGGTTCGTCGCGGATCCATTCGGCCCAGCCGGGGAGCGGATGTACCGGACCGGAGACCTGGTCCGCTGGCGCGGCGACGGGGACCTGGAGTTCCTCTGCCGGATAGACGATCAGGTCAAGATCCGTGGGTGCCGCATCGAACCAGGGGAAATCGAAACGGCGCTGGCGACATGTCCGGAGGTCGCGCACGCCGCGGTCATCGCCCGGGAGGACCGGCCCGGGGACACCCGACTGGTCGCCTACGTGGTCCCTACGCAGCAGACCGGTGCGGTACGCGACGAAAGTGTGGAACACGACCGGGTCAGTGAGTGGCATCAGCTCTACAACGCGCTGCCCGCGCCGTCGGGCTCAGCGGTGTTCGGGCACGACTTCACCGGCTGGAACAGCAGCTACGACGGAACCCCAATTCCGGTCGCGCACATGCGGGAATGGCGCGATCAGACCGTCGCGCGCATCCTGGCATTGCGACCCCGGCGAGTGCTGGAGGTCGGGGCCGGCACCGGGCTGCTGCTGTCCCAACTCGCGCCACACTGTGAGACCTACTGGGCCTCCGACCTCTCCGCCCCCGCGATCAACACCGTGGCCGGCCACGTCGCCCAGGATCCCGACCTGGCCGCCCGGGTGGTGCTGCGCACCCAGCCCGCGCACGACACCACGAGTCTCCCGGTCGGACTGTTCGACACTGTGATCCTCAACTCCGTCGTCCAGTATTTCCCCACCCCCGATTACCTGGTCGATGTGCTCGAGCGCCTGCTGGGACTGCTAATTCCCGGTGGGGCGGTGTTCGTCGGTGACGTGCGCAACCTGCGGCTGCTGCGTCCCCTGGCCACCGCAGCCCACCTGCACCGGGCCGATCCCGGCACTGATCTCCCGACGCTGCGCCGCGCGGTCGATCAGGCCATGCTCATCGAGAAAGAACTCCTGATCGACCCCGAATTCTTTCCCGCCCTGCACGACCACCTCACCGGACTCGCCGGAATAGACGTCCAGATCAAACGCGGCCGGTGTCCCAACGAGCTGACCCGCTACCGCTACGACGTGGTACTGCGCAAACACCCGATCACCCCGCTGCCGCTGGGCTACGCCCCTCAGCTGAGCTGGGGCCAGCAGATCAGCGGACTACCCGCCCTCGGGGATTACCTGAACACCACCCGCCCCGCCCGACTACGTGTCACCGGGGTACCCAACCACCGCATCACCACCGACACCGTGCTCACCCAGGCGTTCCAGGCAGGCACTCCCCTGGCCGAGCTGATCGACCAACTCCACACCTCCCAGCCCACCCCCGACGTCCTCGACCCCGAAGAGTTCTACGAACTTGGTCAACGGTGCGGCTACTGGGTCGGCGTCACCTGGTCCCCGACCAACCCCGACGCCCTGGACATCCTCTTCGCCGACATCACCCAATCCCCGTCAGCCGTTCCCACCGACCTCTATACCTCCACCAGCGCTCCCGGGACACCACTGTCCTCGTGGACCAACAACCCCACCACCATCCGCCATACCAGCACACTGATCAGCGACCTACGCACCCACCTACGCCGGCACCTACCCGACTACCTGGTGCCGAGTTCGTTCATGGTGCTCGACGCCCTGCCATTGACACCCAACGGCAAACTCGACCGCACTGCGCTACCCGCCCCCGAATCCAATCCGACCGACACCGGCCGAGCACCCAGAACACCACAAGAACAACTGTTGAGCGAGCTGTTCACGGAGGTACTGGGACTAACCCGGATCGGTGTCGACGATGACTTCTTCGACCTGGGTGGACATTCACTACTGGCCACCCGTCTGATCACCCGGGTACGCGCCACCGTAGGTGTCGAATTGGAACTAAGGACCCTGTTCGAGACCCCTACGGTGGCCGGGCTGGCCGCCTGTCTGGAGAGCACCGAGCAGGCACGACCGGCGTTGACGCGGTGCGTGCGTCCGGACGTGGTGCCATTGTCATTCGCCCAACGCCGGCTGTGGTTCCTCTGGCAACTGGAAGGCCCCAGCCCTACCTACAACATCCCACTCGCATTGCGCCTGTCCGGGGAGTTGGATAGCCCAGCGCTGCATGCCGCACTCGTCGACGTCATCGCCCGGCACGAGAGCCTGCGCACGATCTTTCCCCAAGTCGACGGGGTGCCGCGGCAGCAAATCCTCGACGTCGAGACGGCCTCCCTCCAGCTGGCGGTCACCCATACCAACGAAACCGAACTGTCTGAAATGTTGGCCGTGGCGGCCAGGTACGAGTTCGACCTTGCCACCGAGTCGCCGGTGCGAGCCGAACTCTTCGCGCTCGCACCTGATGAACATGTGCTGTTGGTATTGATTCACCATATCGCTGGTGACGGCTGGTCAGCGGGCCCACTGTCCCACGACCTGGCCGCCGCCTATCAGACCCGCCGCCACGGCGAAGAGCCAGCATGGGCACCGTTGGTGGTGCAGTATGCGGACTACACCCTGTGGCAACACCAACTACTCGGCGACCACACCGACCCCGACAGTCTCTTCGCCCGACAGGTGGCCTATTGGACGCGGACGCTGACACGACTGCCCGAACGACTGGAGCTGCCTACCGACCGACCGCACCCGGCGGTCGCCTCCTACCGCGGCGATTATCTGACCGTTCGGTTGGACGCGCCGTTACACCGGGGGCTGACCTATCTGGCCCGCCAAGGCGGGGCGAGTATGTTCATGCTTCTGCAAGCCGGGCTTGCCGCGCTGTTGTCCCGGCTGGGCGCCGGTGCGGACATCCCGGTGGGCAGCCCCATCGCCGGACGCACCGACCAGGCATTGGACGACCTGGTCGGATTCTTCGTCAACACCCTGGTACTGCGCACCGACACCTCCGGTGATCCCACATTCGCGGAGCTACTGGCCCGGATGCGGGAGACCGCGCTGGGCGCCTACGAGCATCAAGACGTGCCTTTCGAATACCTCGTCGAAGTCCTCAACCCCACCCGCTCGCTGGCGCACCACCCGCTGTTCCAAATTATGCTGGCATTACACAACACTCCTGAAGCCGACTTCGCGCTGCCCGGTCTGCGGGTTTCTGCCGTGCGGGCACCGACCGGAATCGCCAAGTTCGACCTGTCCTTCGACCTGTGGGAACGGCACGGCCCAGACGGCAACCCCGAAGGCATCGTCGGGGAGGCCGAATACGCCACAGACCTGTTCGACCTCGCCACGGTCGAGACACTCTTCGCACGCTGGGTACGCCTACTGGAAACGGTGGTTGCCGATCCGGACCTCCCACTCAGCCGGATCGACCTTCTCACCATCGAAGAACGCCACCGGCTGCTGGTCGACTACAACGACACCGCCTACCCAGTCACCCCGACCTGCCTACCGAGGTTGTTCGAAACCCAGGTGCTGGCCACGCCGCAGGCGGGGGCAGTGGTGTTCCAGAACGTCACACTGACTTACGCCCAGCTCAACAAGTGCGCGAATCGGCTCGCCTACGCCCTGATTGCCCACGGTGTGGGTCCCGAGCAGATCGTGGCACTGGTCCTGCCCCGCTCGGCAGATATGATCATCGCGATCCTGGCGGTACTCAAGACGGGAGCCGCCTACCTGCCGGTGAACCCGGACTATCCAGCCACGCGGCTCAGTTGTTTGCTCCACGACGCCCAACCAGCGCTGTTGTTGACCAGCACCCAGACACTGGGGCGTGTTCCCAAGGACGCTGCCGCCCCTCGGCTGGTGCTCGATGACCCCGACACCGTCACTCTGCAAGAAGGCTACGCGGAAACCGACCCCACCAATATCGACCGCACCGTCCCCCTGCTGCCCGGGCATCCTGCGTACGTGATCTACACCTCAGGCTCTACCGGTCAACCCAAAGCCGTCGTGGTCTGTCACCACAGTGTGACCAATTTGTTCTCCAGCCATCGTGAGGGTGTGCTAGCACCGTTGGTGGCGAAAGTGGGGGGTCGTCGGCTGCGGGTTGCGCAGACGACGTCGTTTTCGTTCGACGCTTCGTGGGGTCAGCTGTTGTGGATGTTCGCCGGCCATGAGTTGCATCTCATCGATGAGGTGACACGGACCGACCCGGATGGATTGGTGGCCCATGTCGCCGGGCACCACATCGATTCTGTCGATGCCACGCCGTCGTATGTGCAGCTGTTGATGTCGAGGGGGTTGCTGGACGGTGGTCGGTGGCGACCGGGCGTAGTGGTGGTCGGCGCAGAGTCCGCGTCTGAACAGTTGTGGGACCAACTACGGTCGGTGGAGGGGGTTGAGGGGTTCAACTTTTATGGGCCGACCGAATGCACAGTCGATGCGCTCATGGCGCGGGTGGGTCACTCATTCCATCCGGCCATCGGCCGGCCGATGGCGAACACACAAGTATACGTGCTCGACACGGGCCTGCAACCGGTGCCCTCGGGTGTAGCAGGTGAGTTGCATATCGCCGGGGCAGGTTTGGCACGAGGTTATTTGCACCAGTTTGGCCTGACCGCAGAGCGGTTCGTCGCCGATCCCTACGGCCCGCCAGGTACCCGTATGTACCGCACCGGCGATCTGGTCCGCTGGAACTCCGAGGGGAACCTGGAATTCCTCGGCCGGGTGGACGACCAGGTTAAAATTCGTGGTTTCCGTATTGAGCCAGGTGAGATCGAAACGGCACTTGCCGCGCATCCCGACGTCGCGCAGATCGCGGTCATCGCTCGTGAAGACCGAGCTGACGACAAGCGGCTGGTCGCCTATGTGGTAGCTGCGGAAACCGGCCAGGTCCGCGACGAACAGGTGGAACAAGACCAGGTCGGTGAATGGCGGCAGCTTTATGACTCGATGCACGTGACGGAGGCCTCGGGGGTATTCGGGCACGACTTCAGCGGCTGGGACAGCAGCTATGACGGCCGACCGATCCCGACCGCAGAGATGCGGGAATGGCGCGAACAAACCGTAGCGCGGATCCTGTCATTGCGACCCCGGCGAGTGTTGGAGGTCGGGGCCGGCACCGGGCTGCTGCTGTCCCAGCTCGCGCCGCACTGCGACACCTACTGGGCCACCGATTTCTCCGCCCCGGCGATCGACATCCTGGCTGGCCACGTCGACCGGGATCCCGAACTGGCCGCCCGGGTGGTGCTGCGCACTCAACCCGCGCACGACATCAACGGGCTCCCGGACGGCCTGTTCGATACCGTGATCATCAACTCTGTCATCCAATACTTCCCCGCCACCGACTACCTGGTCGACGTGCTCACCGGACTGGTACGGCTGCTCGCCCCCGGCGGGGCGGTATTCCTCGGCGATGTGCGCAACCTGCGGCTGCTGCGCCCCCTGGTCGCCGCTGCGCAGCTGCACCGGGCCGAGGATCCGACCGACCTGCCGATGCTGCGTCGAGCGGTCGAGCAGGCCATTCTGCTGGAAAAGGAACTGCTGGTCGATCCGGAATTCTTCACCGCGCTGCAACACCATCTCGCCGACATCGCCGGGGTGGACATCCAACTCAAACGCGGCCGGCACCACAACGAGCTGACCCGCTACCGCTACGACGTCGTGTTGCGCAAACACCCGATCACACCGTTGCCGCTCGGTCAGATCACCCGGCTGGACTGGGCGCGCCAGATCGGTGGGCTGGGCGTACTGGGCGAATACCTGGTCGCACAGCGCCCGGCGCGACTGCGTGTCACCGGGGTCCCCAACCACCGCATCACCCCCGACACCGCCCTGGTCCAGGCATTGCAGGCCGGCAGCCCACCGAACCATCCGCTCGACCACCGGTACCCCCCCGACTCCTCTCCAGCCCGACCCGACACCGCCGACCCGCTGGAAGCGGTCGACCCCGAGGCGTTTCACGAACTCGGCCAACGGTGCGGCTACTGGGTCGGCGTCACCTGGTCGGCGACCGCCGCCGAAGCCTTGGACATCGTGTTCGCCGACACCAGCCGGACCGCATCGGCCATTCCCATCGACCTCTACACACCCGCCCGCGCCCCCGAAACGCCACTGTCATCGATGACGAACGACCCCACCGCCACCCGCGGCACCGGTGCGCTGATCGCCTCGTTGCGCGAGTTCGGATGTCAACGCCTGCCCGACTACATGGTGCCGTCGGCGTTCGTATTGCTGGAAGCGTTGCCGTTGACGCCCCACGGCAAACTCGACCGCACCGCGCTGCCCGCCCCTGACCTGGCTCCGACCACACCCAGCCGCGCGCCGCAATCGCGGCCCGAGCACGTCCTGTGCGAGCTGTTCGCCGAGGTGCTGGGGGTGGACCGGGTCGGCGTCGACGACAGCTTCTTCGCCTTGGGCGGGGACAGCATCATCTCGATCCAGCTGGTCAGCCGGGCGCGCCGGGCTGGTGTGGTGATCAGTCCCCGGGACGTGTTCGAGCACAAGACGGTGACCGGGCTGGCGGCGGTGGCCAAGACCAGCTCCGAAACGATGTCGGAGGCACCCGACGCCGGGATCGGTGTGGTGCCCCTGACCCCGATCATGCGCTGGCTGTGCGAGCGTGGCGGTCCGATCGACGGGTTCAGCCAGGCGATGGTGGTGCAGGCACCGGCCGACCTGGCTCCGGAGGGGCTGGCCCGGCTGGTCCAGGCGGTGCTGGACCGCCATGACCTGCTCCGCGCCCGCCTGGAGCGCTCAGCCGGCGAGGGTCCGGAGTGGGTGCTGCGAGTGGGTCCGGCCGGGTCGGTGACGGCCGGCGAGTGCATCGTGCGGGTGGATGCCACCGGGTTGGACGACGAGGGCCTACGAGGAGTTGTGGAGACCCAGGAAGCGGCGGCGATCGCCAGGCTGGCCCCGCGGACCGGGGTGATGATCCAGGTGGTGTGGCTGGATCGGGGCCTGGTCCGACCCGGCCGGCTGGTGGTGGTGATCCACCACTTGGTGGTGGACGGGGTGTCGTGGCGGATCCTGCTCGAGGATCTGGCCCGGGGTGGGGCGGCGCTGGCCGCGGGGGGGACACCGGTGCTGGAGCCGTGTCCTACGTCGTTCCGGCGGTGGGCGCAGCTACTGGCCACCGCGGCTCACGATCCGGTGCGAGTGGGTGAGCTGGCGGTGTGGACGGCGATGCTGGACCGCGCGGATCCGCCGCTGAGCGATCCGCCGCTGAGCGATCAGGCGCTGAGCGATCAGGCGCTGAGCCCGGCATCGGACACTGCCGTCGGATGCCGGGAGCTGCGGTTGGTGCTGGGGGCACCGACTGAGTCGCTGCTGACCAACGTGCCGGCGATGTTCCACGCCGGGGTGGACGATGTGCTGCTGTGCGGGCTGGTGCTGGCGGTCGTGGCGTGGCGGCGCCGGCGTGGCCTCGATGACGGACCGGGCAGCGTGCTGGTGGATCTGGAGGGCCACGGCCGCCAGGAGCAGGTGGTCGCCGGGGTGGAGCTGTCCCGCACCATCGGCTGGTTCACCACCGTCTTCCCGGTGCGTCTGGATGTCGGCGGGGTCGATGT
>JBOHHD010000629.1:0-3892 GCA_050700515.1 Pseudonocardiaceae bacterium | reverse complement strand
CCCTCACCCCCCGCGCGGTCAAGTTGGTGGTCGGGCTGGCGATAGGGCTGACGTTCGGGCTGGCGGTCACGGTGACGTTCGGGCTGACGTTAGGGCCAGTGGTCGGGCTGGCGGGTGGGCTGACGTTCGGGCCGACGTTAGGGCTGATATTCGGACTGATGTTCGGGCCGACGGCCCGACGCTGGCTGGCCGACGAACCCGCATATGCCAATTTGCAGGTGAAACAGCGGATCACGCTGTTGACCCGCAGGCTGGTGGTCGGGCTGATCGTCGGTCTGGTGATCGGGCTGACCGTCGGATCGACGATCGGGCTGACCATCGGGCCGGCAGTGGGGCTGACCCGCGGGCTGGTGATCGGGCTGACGGGCGGACTGGTCTTTGGGTTGACGGGCGGGCTGGTGGCCGGGCTGACCGAGTGGGTGGGGATACCGAACAGGACCGACTGGGCAACCAGGCCGCAATCAACGTACAAAGCGACCCGCACGCTGACGGTCCTGCAGCTCTGTCTGGCCACGCTGGCGGCCGGGTTGACGTCCGGGCTGGCGGCCGGGCTGACTGGCGGACTGGCGGTCGGACTGAACGGCGCGCTGGCGGCCGGGCTGACGGGCGGGCTGGCAGCCGGGCTGGTGGGTGGGCTGGCGGCCAGGTGGGCGGGCAGGTTGATCATCAGAAGTGGTGCCTGGCTGAGCTACGCGCTGGCCATCTGCCGGCTTGCGGCCTCGGGAAAGCTGCCGTTGCGGCTCATGGCCTTCCTCGACGACGCCTACCGGCTGGGCCTGCTGCGCACCGTCGGCCCCGCCTACCAGTTCCGACACGCCGAGTTCCAGGACCACCTCGTCCGAACCGCCGATACCTGGCAACGGACTCGCCGAGGCAGCGCATAAAGTAATTCACTCCATCCGGTCCGTGAGCGGAGTCGAGGGGGCGAGGGTGTATCTGATCGAGGTGCCCGTCGAGGGTGGGGGCCGGCTGCTGGTCCAGGTCTCCGACGCGGAGTTCCCGGGTGAGCTGCAGCTGGCGTCGCCGCGACCGGGTGAGCTGGTCGCAAAGGCCGGGCAGACCCTGGAGCAGGCCCTCGACCAGATCAAGCCCGCGGTCAGCGCGGTCCTGCACCGGCTGAAAGCGATGTCCCCGGACGAGGTGAGCGTGGAGTTCGGGCTCACCCTGGGCGCGGAGACCGGGATAGTGATCGCCAAGGGCACCAGCGAGATGCATTTCGCCGTGACGCTGGCCTGGAAGCGGCCGCACCCGGAGGCAGCGCCCACCGATGACTGACTCACCCGACAGCGGACTCGCCGTGCGGGTGCTGGACGCCGTCGGCATCACCGCCGGGGTCGGCGTGCTCGTCGGCCCACAGCACATCCTGACCTGCGCCCATGTCGTCAACGTGGCGCTCGGCCGGGACCACCGGGCACCGGACCAGCCGACCGCCGAGGTCGACATCGCAGCCGGTGACGGGCCGCCGCTGCGGGCCCGGGTGCAGCGCTGGGTGCCCCCACCGCGCACCGGAGCCGTGGGCGGCGACATCGCCGGGCTCGTCCTGACCAACACCGAGCTACCCATCGGCGCCACCCCCGCGCGCCTGGCCGCGAACCCACCCGCCCGGGGCAAGGTGGTGACCGTGTTCGGCTACCCGCCGGGGCGTCCGCAGGGCGCCTGGGCCGAGGCCACCGTGCGCGGCCTGACCACCAGCCGTCACCTCCAGCTGGACTCCACCCCGGACAGCGCGCTGCGGATCCAGCCGGGGTTCAGCGGCAGCCCGGTGAACGACCCGGACACCGGCCGGGTGGTGGGCCTGCTGGCCGCCGCGCCCTTCACCGCCAGGGAGCGGGACAGCTACGCGATCACCGCCGACCAGCTGCGGCTGGCCTGGCCGGAGGTTCTCGACCCCCGGCACGCCCGGACCCGCGGCTGGTCCGCGGGTGGGGTCGAGGAGCTGACGATCCTGCATGTGTCCGATCCCCAGTTCGGCCGCCACCACCTCTTCGGCGGCAACGGCCTGACCCCCGCCGACCAGGCCCACGACACCCTGTTCCGACGCCTGCACGACGACCTGGACCGGCTGGCCGAGGACCACCAGCTGCGTCCGGACCTGATGGTGATCACCGGTGACCTGGCCGAGTGGGGCCTGCGCAGCGAGTTCGACCAGGTGGTGCGGTTCCTCACCGCGTTGACCGAGGCGGTGGAGTTGCCCCGCCGCCACGTGGCCATCGTGCCGGGCAACCACGACATCAACCGCAAGGCGTGCGCGGCCTACTTCCAGGATCAGGAGGCCGACGAGTGCGAGCCGGTTGCGCCGTACTGGCTGAAATGGAAGCACTTCGCGGTTGCGTTCGAGCAGTTCTATGCGGGTGTCGACGGGGTGAGTTTCACTCCGGATGAGCCGTGGACGCTGTTCGAGATGCCCGACCTCAACGTGGTGGTGGCCGGGCTGAACTCCACCATGGCCGAGAGCCACCTCGACACCGATCACTACGGCCACCTCGGAGAACACCAGCTGCGCTGGTTCGCCGAGCGGCTCGCCCGATATCGCCAACAAGGTTGGCTGCGGCTCGCCGCGGTACACCACAACGCGGTACGCGCCGCGGTCGCCGACGATGAGAACCTCCGCGACGCCGAAGACCTCGACCGCTACCTCGGCCCCACCGAGTTGGTGAATCTGCTGCTGCACGGCCACACCCACGACGGGCGGCTGCACCGGCTGCCCTCGGGCCTGCTGGCCCTGTCCACCGGCAGCGCCGCCGTCACCCCCGAGGCGCGCCCCCAAGAAGTGCCCAACCAGTACCAACTACTCACCCTCAACCCGAGCGGAATCACCCGCCATGCCCGCCAGTACGCCGTCGGCCAGCGTCGCTGGATCGGTGACACCCGGATCAGTCCCACCGGGTCGAGCTGGCAGCACCACGAGCCGCACCTACTACGCCACGTCCACGCGACGTTCACCCGCGGTCGGCCGGATATCGATCAACGCCGAGGCACCGACCGTCTACTCGATCCACAACACGACCGGCCCGCACCCCAGGACACCTTCTTCGACCACGTGCTGGAGGCGACTCGGGTCAGCCATCCCGACGCCACGGTGACCCCCGCCCAGCAGCCGGCTACCTGCGGGTGGCCGAACCCCTGGCCAACAGTGGCGCGGCCCAGTGGCCCGTCGGGGTACTGGACGGTGAGGTCACCGACGCGGAACTGGCGAGCTTCGTGCAACAAGTGCACCGTCGGTTCGCCGCAGCCGATCCCTCGGTGCAATCGGTACTGGTCCACAGCGGTCCCCCGGCCCCCGCGCAGCTGGCGGCCGAGGCCCTCCGGCAGGGAGTGCGACTGCGCAGCTTCGTCGACTACCAGGGGCTGGTCGACCTGCGCCCGCTGGTAGCGCGCCAGGCCGAGCGGCTGGCCGACGACCGGATCTACCCGACGCAGCTGTACGTGCCCCAGCGTTACCGGCTGCTCGACGACGATCCGGACGCCGCCGCGCGCGACAACCTGCTGGGACAGGTCATCGAGTGGCTGGGCGCGGACGGCGCCCGGTTCGTGATGCTGCTGGGCGATTTCGGCCGGGGCAAGACGTTCCTGCTCCGCGAGTTGGTCCGCGCCCTGCCCGAGCAACTGCCCGGCCTGCCGCCGGTGCTGGTGGAGCTGCGCAGCCTGGAGAAAGCCCCCTCCCTGGACGAGCTGCTCGTCCAGTACCTGGTCCGCCAGGATGTGGTCGCCTTCGACGTCCCCAAGCTGCGGTACATGATCCGCAGTGGACGGCTCGCCCTGCTCTTCGACGGCTTCGACGAGCTGGAACTGCGGGTCGGCTTCACCCACGCCGCCGACTACCTGAACACCCTGCTGCGGGCGGTCACCGACCAGGCCAAGGTCGTGCTCACCAGCCGTACCCAGCACTTCC
>JBOHHD010000628.1:0-16359 GCA_050700515.1 Pseudonocardiaceae bacterium | reverse complement strand
GGACCCGCGGACTGTAGGCCGCCACTACTGTCGCCCCGCCGGCTCGGGTCGAATCGATGAACACCTTGCCCGCGCGGTCGTCCCGGATGAACGCCGTGGTGGCGAGTGCGGGGTCGAGGCGCTCGGCGCGGGCGGCGAGCGCGCGGGTGGCCGCGGCCACGTCGTCGACCCCCGCCGATGCCTCGAGCGGGACGAAAACGTGCACGCCTTTGGCACCGCTGGTCTTGACCGCGCCCGCCAGGCCGGCCTCGGCCAACGCCTGGCGGACCAGGTACGCCGCGCGCACGATTAGGGCGAAGGCGTCGGCGGAGGGTGGGTCGAGGTCGAGCACGAGGTGGGTGGGGTGCTCCCACCGATCGGCGCGAACCAGGGGAACGTGGTACTCCACGGCACGCTGGTTGGCGAACCACAGCAGCGTGCGGCGATCATTGCCCAGCGCGTAGTGCACCTCCCGGTGCGAGGCCTCCGCCCACAGTGGCACTCTGCGCACCCACGGCGGGGTATAGCGGGGGAGGTTCTTCTGCATGAACGGCGCCTGACCACGGACCACCCGGACCACCGACAACGGCCGGTCGGCCAGCACGGGGATGATCCGATCCCGCACCGCGTCCAAGTAATCCACCAGCTCCCCTTTGGTCACTCCCTCGAACAGCGGCTGATCAAGGTTGGTCAACGACACACCGTCGCGGACCTCACTACCGCTCATCGGATCACCTTCCCACGTCAGAGCGGACCGTTTCGTCTGCGGCGGACTTCTGGTTTCTCTAGTGTCGTCTGCATGGAGCTGATTCTGGCTGAAGAACTGCTGCTGCTCGCCCTGCACGACGAAAAGGGCTCGACGGGCTTCACCCAGATCGACCCCGGGCTGGCTGGTGCACTGCTGGTGGATCTCGGACGGCTCGGTGCGGTGCGGTCGGAGGGCAAGGAGTTGGCGGTGGTCACCGACTCGGTGCCCCAGCACCCGGTGCTGGGGCGGGCGCACGCGGCCATCTCCGCGTCCGCCAAACGCCGCTCCGCCAAGTCGTGGGTGGGCCGGTTGCCCGGCGAGCTCAAACCGCTGACCGCCACCATCGCGGCTTCCTTGGTGGACCGGGGCGTGCTCACCGAGCAGCGCAGCAAGTTCCTCGGCTTGTTCCCCAGCACGCGCTTCCCCGAGGCGAACCCGGAACCGGAGCGAGCGCTGCGATCCCGGTTGCGTGCGGTGCTGCTCGGCGAGCGTGCGCCCACGACGAGCGACGCGTTGCTGCTCGGCCTGCTCGTGCCCCTCGACCTGGTCGGCAGTCTGGTCGACAGCGACCAGCGCCGGACAGCGAAGAAGTGGGCCAAGGAGATCGCCGACGGTGGCATCGCGGGCACGGCCGTGTCGGATGCCGTTCGCGATATCCAATCGGCGGTGATGGTGGCGGTGATGGTCCCGGTTGTCACCGCAGGCAGTAATTAACGGCAGATGACGGCTGTCGCCTCAGCGGGCTCTTCCTCCGCCGCGTTCCGCGCCCTCGCCGGGGAGATCCTGAACGAGTACCTCGCCTTCTCCCCGGTGACCGCCACGACTCTGGGCGACCATCGGTTCGACGACCGGCTGGAGGACCGCAGCCCCGACGGCGTACGGGCCGAGCTGGTTGCACTGCGGGTGCGCTTGGCCGCCCTCAACGCCTTGGACGTCAGCGAGCTGGACGTGGCCGACCGGGTGGACCGCGACACCCTCGCCGGGCGGCTGGCGGCGCGCGCGTTCGACCTCAGCGAGCTGCGGGAGCACGAGTGGAACCCCATGCACGCGAACCCCGGCAACGCCCTGCATCTGCTGCTGGCCCGCGACTACGCTCCGCTTCCCGACCGGTTGCGCGCGCTACGCGGCCGGCTGGCCGCCGTCCCCGCAGCGCTGGCCCAGTCCCGGGCGACCCTGGGTGACCTGCCCGAGGTGCACCTGGAGACCGCGATCGAGCAGTTCGCCGGCACCCGCACGCTGCTGGCCACCGAGGTCGAACGGGCGCTGCGCAAGGCCGGGTCCGCGCAGGACGAGCTGGAGCCCGTCCTGGATGTGACCACCACCGCGATCGAGAAGCACCTGGCCTGGCTCACGGAGCGGCGGGACGAGGCCACCGGGGACCCGCGGCTGGGCCCGGAGCTCTTCGCCCGCCAGCTCGGGCTGACCCTGGACACGGCCAGCACCCCGGACGAGGTCCTCGTCCGCGCCGAGGCCGAGCTGGTGCGCATCGAGGAGGAGATCGCCGAGGTCGCCGTCCGCCTCGACGGCGGCGCTCCCCGGGCCGGGCAGGTGCGCGAGGTGCTCGACCGGCTCGCCGAGGAGCGCCCGGACAACGAGACCATCGTCGCCCTGGCGGCGGCGACGCTGGCCGAGACCAGGGAGTTCGTCCTGGCGCACGAGCTGATCACCGTCCACGACGACCCGGTCGAGATCGTGGTGATGCCGGAGATCCACCGCGGCGTCGCGGTCGCGTACTGCCAGCCGTCGGGGCCTTTGGAGACCGCGCCGCTGCCGACGTTCTACGCGATCTCCCCGACCCCCGCGGGCTGGCCGCCGGAGCGGGTCGAGTCCTTCTTCCGCGAGTACAACGTGCACATGATCCGCAATCTGACGATCCATGAGGCGATGCCCGGGCATGTCCTGCAGTTCGCCCACGCCCGCCGCTTCGCGGCGACCACGCCGGTGCGGGCCGCGTTCTGGAGCGGGCCGTTCGTCGAGGGTTGGGCCGTCTACGCCGAGGAGCTGATGGTTGAGCACGGCTTCGGTGGCGATGCTGTGCGGATGCAGCAACTGAAGATGCAGCTGCGCATGACGATCAACGCGATCCTCGATGTACGGGTGCACACCCGGGACATGACCTACGAGGAAGCGATGCGCCTGATGGTCGAGCGGGGGCATCAGGAGGAGGGTGAGGCGGTCGGGAAGTGGCGCCGCGCGCTGCTGACCTCTACGCAGCTCTCGACGTACTTCGTCGGCTACACCGAGGTCGCCGAGGTTGCCGACCGGCTCGCGGCCGAGCATCCCGGCTGGTCCACCCGCCAGCGCCACGACACGCTGTTGGCCCACGGCTCACCCCCGCCCCGGCACCTGGCCCCCCTGCTGGGACTGCAACCGCCCGGATGATCGGTATGGCCAGGCGTGGAGGTCCGGGTCGAGTGACGGCGTGCTCCCGGGCCGCCTCTGGTCGGCTCATTCGGGCGGCATCCACAGACCGGCGAGCGGCATGGCCACCAGCCGGTCACCAAAGGGCAGGACTTGGTCGCCGGTGTAGAGAACGATCCCTCGGACGAAGTGCCCGCCGGAGGCATCGAGTAGGTCACGGAGCCGGGCGAGGCGTCGGAAGTCTCCAAGCGTCACCGTCGCCGACGCCTTGACCTCAACTCCCCCCACGCGCCCGTCGGTCATCTCAGCGACCACATCCACCTCGACCCCGTCATGGGTCCGATAGTGCGAGAGCTGGACCCGCGCCTCACCGAAGGACTCCTGACGGATCAGCTCATTCACGACGAAGGTCTCCACGAGCGGTCCCACCGCCGCACACATCGGATCCGCCAGGGCTCGCTCGTCCACCCGCAACAGGTGGGCCGCGACTCCGCTGTCAGCGACATACGATTTGGGGTGGCGGGTGACCCGGGAGAGCAGGTTCCGCGACCAGGCAGGTAGCCGGACTGCCATGAACACCGTTTCCAGCAGCGGAAGGTAGGTCCTATCAACCGTCTGCCGCGCCAGCGCCACCTTCTCAGCGAGACGCGCCACGACGAGCTGCTGCCCGGTCATCGCAGCGAGCGCACCCAGCAGCTTGGGCAGCTCCGCGACGTGCTGCGCGCGGCTGATACCCGGGACGTCCCGGCTGGTCACCGTGCGGATATAGGCGTCGAACCAACGCCGATGCTGCGCCGACGAGCGTAGCTGCTGGACCTCGGGGAAACCTCCTACGCAGATCCGGGCGAGATATGCCTGGCGAGTCGGCAAGTTACCGGCGAGCTGCCGGACCGGCACGTCCGGGTTCAGGAGCTGAGCCAGGAAGCCGTCACCGGTTTCCCCGTAGCGCTCGATTTCGCCCTGTGTGTACGGCCAGAGATCGACGATGCCGGCCCGGCCGGCCAGCGACTCCGAGATGGACGGCACGGTCAGGAACCTCGTCGATCCAGTGCCCAGCCTGCCGAGGACCGTTGAGCACTGCCACTCGCAGGACCTGCAGCGTCTCTTCCAGCTCACGCCGCGCCCGCCGTGGAACGAGCCCGTCGGATAGCATTTTTCGGGGTCCTTACAGAGCGTTTTTGAGACATCCAACGTAGCAGACTTGAGGAGCTTCGGACCTGTCTTATCCTTGGCATGATCATCGCCGGGATCGTGCGGAGGGAGCGAGGCGATGGCGGAATCGGACAAGGACCAGGACGCCGCAGTGCGGGTCGCCGCGCTTCGGCGACACGATCACCCCGAGCAGGGTGAGCCACTGCTCGAAGTACGACCAGATCCTGGCCACCTCCAGCAGCACCCCGATGGCGCCGAGGATGACGGTGAGCCGGCGCATCGTTCGGCCGCTGAGCTGGCCCCACCCGACCGCGCCGTTGTAGAGGCAGTGCGCGCCCACCGAACCCGATCGCCACCACGTCGAGGACGACGTAGACCGGTGCCGCGATCATGCCGATCACCGCCAGCGAGCGGATCCCGAGCAGCGTCACCGCGACGAAGCCGACCCCGGCGGCCAACGCGGTGAGCGCTTCGTTCCAGCCCCGGCGGCCGAACGTCTCGGCCGCAGTGAGCGCGAAGTTCTTCCCGGTCCGCCCGGCGAGGAAGCTCAGCGCTCCCACGTAGGCCATCAACACCATGTTGCCCAGCGCAATGGCGAGCATGCCGCGCCAGAAGTCGAGCGAAAAGACGATCAGACCGCCGAACACCGCGCAGGTAAGGATCATCGGGAAGCCCAGTCAGACCGCCGAGATCGACAGCCGGCTTCGGCGCGCGTGCGGCGGCACCGGCAACACCAGCGCTCTCATGCTTTCTATAGGATCATTCAGCTGACCGCGTCGCTGGTGACCAGACCGTAAACGCTGTATTGCGTTTAAAGGGCAGCGTCGACCTCATAGAGCAGGGCTAGGAGGAAGAATAGTGCTATAGGATACTGGTATGCCTGCGACCGTCGTGTCCCTCGAACCGCACGGCGTCAGAGTGACTGGTACTCGGTGCATCAGCATCACGAACACCGTCCGGGCGCACATCGAGTTCGGCCGGTCCGAGCGTACGTGATGTGTGATTGCGTTGTAGGCGTTCTGGAAGATCTCGTATGCGCGGTCGCTATGACCGCTTCGAGTAAGTAACCTTCCGAGGTTGACAATGGATTGAAGGACAAATTTCGCTGTTTTGGTCGTCGCCTGCGTTTCGGCATCTCTGCATTCGGACTTCAGAGTCAGGTATCTTCATCGAGACTCCCTGTTGGCGTGTGTATCACGGCTACGAGTGAATGTCGAACCCACAGGGCGGGTTGACCTGGTGGCTGAGCCACTGCTCCTGAATGATCCACAGGGGCGACCTGGCTAGGCTGTGTCCCTCCCGGCTGCCCCGGCCGGCAACAGCGGATGACGAAGCGGGAGCGGCATGGTCATGGTGAGTGAGAGCGCCGCCAAGCTGGCGGTGCTGATCGACGCGGACAACGCCCAGCCCGCGATCACCGAAGCGTTGCTGGCCGAGGTCGCCAAGTACGGCACCGCGCACGTCAAACGCGCCTACGGGGACTGGACCGGCACGAGCCTGAGAGGCTGGAAAGACCAGTTGCTCGCCCAGTCGATCCAGCCCATTCAGCAGTTCGCATACACCAGCGGCAAGAACGCCACCGACGCGGCGATGGTCATCGACGCGATGGACCTGCTGTACTCGGGGCGTTTCGACGGGTTCTGCATTGTCTCCAGCGACAGCGATTTCACCCGCCTGGCAGCGCGCCTGCGCGAATCCGGCCTCACCGTGTACGGGTTCGGCGAGCATAAGACGCCCAAGCCCTTCGTTGCGGCCTGTGACAAGTTCATCTATATCGAGAACCTCGCCTACGCCCAGAGCTCCACCGCGCCGATCGACCCTGCGCTCAAGCCGAAAGCCGTCACGTCCGCCGCACAGCTCAAAGGGGACACCGCGCTGGTGAATCAGCTGCGTAACACCGTCGAGGCGGCCTCCGACGATGAAGGCTGGGCCTCACTCGCCTCTGTCGGCAACATCATCACCAAACAACACCCGGACTTCGACTCCCGCAACTACGGCTATGCCAAGCTCAGCGACTTGATAACCGCGACCACGTTGTTTGAGATGAACCGCCGCAGCCCCGGCGATGGCAAACCAGCAGTCGTCTACGCACGCGATAAAAGACACCGTCCGGACAAGAAGCCCAAGCTCACCCCGGCGAAACCGCCGATCGACACTGACTCGACCGGCAAGGACCTGAGTATGATCACTTTTGACGGTGCCACCTCTACTCCGTGAGATCGAGACCGCCCCCTGATCTGGTCGTGAATATCGCTCCGAGATCATTGATCTCTCTATCGGGTTCCAGTGCGATGCTTCGGTACTGCGGGTGGTCCCAGTCCATCTGCCACGCGGCCGGGTGTACCCGTGGAGGAGTTGGAGAGGGTAAGGGTGGGTAGCCGAGGTCGCCAGCCTGCTGCCCTGGGGGCGAGCTGTCGGTGATCCGAGGAATCCACATCGAGCTTGACCTTGGAGCTGAGTCGAAGGTTTACCGTCGACGGCATGAGCACGATGCGCATCTCCCAGCTCGCCGAACGCTCCGGCGTTCCGGCCACCACGCTGCGCTTCTACGAGACCGCGGGTCTCCTTCCGGCTGACCGGACGGCGTCGGGTTACCGCGTGTACGGCGAGGATGCGGTGCAGCGGCTGGCGTTCATCAGTGCGGCCAAGCACCTCGGGCTGGCCTTGGAGGAGATCGCCGAGCTGTTGCCGATATGGGACTCCGGGACCTGTGCCGATGTCAAGGCGGGCCTGCGGCCACGGATCGTCGCGCGAGTGGTGGAGGCCGAGCGCCGTGGTGCCGAGCTCGCCGCGTTCACCACATTCCTGCATACCGCGCTGGAGCACCTGGACGCGTTGCCCGACCGCACCAGCCGGTGCGACCCGGAGTGCAGCTTCCGCACCCCGCCGACGCAAGTCCCTGCTTACCGGCCGGTATCGCCCAGCCGGCGGACGGCCGAGGAGACGGAGCGGTGGCGCACCACATCCATCGCCTGCTCGCTGACCGCCGACGGGTTGGGGGAGCGGGTCGCTCAGTGGCGGCAGCTTGTTGTGGAGGCGCGACGCGAGGAGATCGACGACGGTCTGCGCCTGACCCTGCCCGCCGAGCGGGCCGGGGAGGTGGCCGCGCTGGCCGCCGCCGAGCAGCAGTGCTGCCCGTTCCTCGACTTCCGTCTCCAGCTCGATGGCGCGGTGGTGCGCCTGGAGGCCCGTGCCCCAGCCGACGGCGCGGGGCTGCTCACCGAGCTGTTCACCCCAGCGCACTGACCTCGGCGGCTCCTGCCTGTCGTCCCTCCGAGAGAAAGATCCAACTGCTGTGCTCGTCGCCCGTTCCGTTGCCTTGTTCGCCGCCGCTGCCCTGTTCGAGATCGGCGGCGCCTGGTTGGTGTGGCAGGGGATGCGCGAACACCGGGGCTGGATCTGGATCGGGGTCGGTGTCATCGCCCTGGGCCTGTACGGGGTCGTGGCCACGTTGCAGAGCGACGACAACTTCGGCCGCATCCTCGCCGCGTACGGCGGGATCTTCGTCGCCGGGTCGATCGCCTGGGGCATGGTTGCCGATGGCTACCGCCCCGACCGTTTCGACGTCATCGGCGCCCTGGTCTGCCTCGTCGGCATGGCCGTGATCATGTACGCCCCGCGCGGCGACTGACCGCGCAGCCACCCTGGCGGCGGAACAGCGTGACGTGATCCACCGCGATGTCGCGTGCGGCCAACAGCTCATCCGCCACCGCAACGGTGCCGTGGTAGACGCAGCGTCAAGGAACTGTGCACTCGCAGCCAACGACATTTCGGTGGCGTCTTGGCAGTCTGGATTGAGATCGTTCGGGGAGCCCATAAGGCGTCTCGATGCGAACAGGTCGCGAACTGTCGTGGACAGCCAGGTCGTATGCGGCATACGCGGTCTCGCAGTCCGGCCGAATGATCCTCAGCGCCCCGTGACGGAGGAGCGTCATCCGATACTGTTGGGGATCGGACTGCCGGATCAGCTTCTCCGTCCGCCGCGTAGTCATCGGCAGGTATTCCATCGTGCACAGCTGCACGGCGTCTAGGTTGAGGATGCGCTGGGACGCCCGGAAGTCAGACTCGTGGTCAGTGGTCATTTCGGTAAGCCAAAGAGACCGGGAAATATGCTGACGCCAGTGGTCGAACCGGTCTGCCGGGGCCACATCCTCGCTCCGAAACACAGTCTCGCACAGCATTTCCCCTCACTGTTCTCCAGCCTGGGCCGTGCTAAAACTCCGTGCCAGGCCGGTGATCCAGGCTTTCTTAACCGAGTAAGCTGCTCGTCGGTACTTGTTGATCACGTCACCGAGGACTTGGTGACGGGGGATCGGGATGGCAAGGGGGCTCACGGTGGTGGGGTCGTGGTTCGGCAAACCATGAATGAACCGTTCCGCATACTCATCTCCTGCCTGTCAGTGTGGCTCGGTTGGATTCGATCACATCGAAGTGACTATTAGTAGCCGACTGGTTACCGGCGTGGTGAAGGACCCACCCTGACGGTGCGCGAGTCCCGCAGGCGCCTACACGAGTTGCATGCTGCCTGCGGCGAACCGTCCAACGCCGAGCTGCGACGTGTGGTCTGCGGGTTCAGCGTGCCCCGGCTTGCCGCCGCGACGCTGTCGGAATTCGTCCGGGACATCCGGCCCACTGTGCTTCCCCGGCAGGACTTCGTCCGCGCGTTCGTCGCCGGATGCCTGCTGTACAGCAAGGCAACGCCAGAAGCGGTGCGGGACCGACTGAAGCAGTGGGACCTCTGGTGGATCGCTGTGGTCACGAGCAGTGGACAACCACCAATCGCCGTCATCACCCCACAGGAGCCGAAAAAGCAACAAGCTCCGAGTGACAAAGACCATACTCAGGACCACGTGAACACCAGCGAAACAGCTGCACGGACGGTCGGCCAGACCGTGCTGCTCGCCGATCGCGGGCCACACTCCAAACCGATCCAAGACCGTCGGATCGAACTGCGTACCCAGAAGCATCCTGAACACAGCTGGATTCTTTGGGCACACCTCGCCGAGACGCCATCCACGCTCGACCGTCTGTGGCTCGACTGGAGCTACCAGGAAGATCCCGACAACCAGGACGAATTTCGGCAATGCGGAGCGCAACCCGTCAGCGATGGGCCCGACACGCCCGCGCTGCTGGCTCGTGACTCCGAGGGCAGGCCCCGCTGGTTCCGTGCCTGTGGTCAGGTGTACCCGGCCGAACAGCGCGCACCCGACGACTACGGCAGTTACTGCACCAGTTGGACCAGACCGCGCGTCTGGTATCCCGACTAACCCGGACGTATCGGTGGGAAGGGGGCGGTGTCGGGTGGGCGGCGGATGACCGTACGCCCGGCCGGGTTCTATCCTCAAAGCATGCAGGGTAGGTGCATGTTGAGGGGTGAGGGAGCGTCATCGGCGCCGCGCACCCGGCCGATCCTGCCGCCGTGTCGCGCCGGGCCTGGACGCCTATGACCCGGTCCAGCCGGGCGCCTTCGGCCACCGCTGACACCAGCTCGGACGGCCGTCTCGTGACCCGATCAGCATGGGACCGTAGCTTTGCCCGCGAATTTCGATCATGGCCCACGCTGGCGCTCGTCGCGTTCTGCCTCCTCATCGGCATCCCGCTGACCATCCTGCTGACCCCCAGCCAAGAACTCACCGTCGCGGGCCAGCAGATCGCCGTGGGCGCCAGAGCCCCTACCCTGTCACTGGCCGGTCCCGCGCAGCTGGTGCAGATCGGCAACACGACGCTGGACCTGCCCCGGCTCAACGTGTACGGCCCGCTGCGACCCCAGCTCGTCATGGGGCCGGTGCAGCGCAACGACGGCGCGGCGGCCGTACTGGACCCCGACAGAACCGAGCAGGCAGCGGCCGATGCCGCAACAGCGATCACGCGGGGCTTCGTTCGGTGGTATCTGTGGGCAGGCCTTGGCCTGCTCGCCGTGACGCTCGCGGCGACAGCCGTCGCCGGTTACCTCCGTATTCTGGCCATTCTCCAGCACCAAACCGAAGAGCGGCAGCCATCAGCCGCGGAGGTCCGGCATCAGGTGGCGAGCACAGTTCGGCGGATGGGCATTATCGCGGTTGGTGCGGCCTTGCTGGCCTGGGTGTCAGTCGGCGCGTTGGCCTACGACGGCACGTCGCGCGGGCTGTCCACCATCGGATCGGTGTCCGAGCTCGTCGGTTCGTATCACGTTTCGCCGTCTCCGGTAGGTCCGAGGATGCGGGGATTTCCCGGCGCGGTGATCGGTGACTCGCGGGCCTCGCGGGTTGGCGGCCCGCTACTGCCCAGGGTCAGTGTCGACGATCGGGCTTGCCAGCGCAGCGTGGATTCGCTGGCTGTCGAGATCGGTTCCCTGCTCGAGACCAATGTGCTCAACCTGGCCTGTTCCGGCGCTTCCATCGCGGCCGGCCTGCGTGGTCCGCAACTCGCCGGTGACCGGCTGGTGCCGAGCCAGGTGGGGCGCCTCAAGCAGCTGGAGGGTCTGAAATTCGTCGTGGTCGTGATCGGTCCGAACGATCTGCGGTGGACGGATTTCATGCGGTACTGCTACGGCATGGACGACTGCTCGGATCAATTCACCCAGGGCGAGTTCGAATATCGACTGGCGGACTTCGACCGGGACTACGGGGACCTGCTCCAGGACCTCAACGAGTTGCCCGGCCGACCTCAGGTCATCGTCATGACCTCCTACGACGTTTTCGCTCCCACCGCGAACTGCGCCGATACCCGCGGCCCGCCGCAGGCCAAGGGCCTGAACGCCGACAAGATCGAACTGCTCTCCAGCCGCAACGCGCAGCTCAACGACGTACTCATCAGTGGGGCCGGGAAGTACCACTTCGACCTCGCCAAACCTTCCCTCACCCCGCTGTGCGAAACCATTCCCGGACAAATTGGCGCCGACTTGCAGGGTCTGGTCGACAGCCATCCCTTCCATCCGACCGCTGTCGGGACGCTCCGGATGGCGTCCGCGGTGATCCGCGTGGTTCGCTTCCCGATCTAGCCGGGTCCAGTTCCGAACGCGTCCAGTGCGCGGATCTTGTTCGTGGCGTCCAGCGCGGCCACCTTGTAGGCCCCTGACAGGGTGGGGTAGTTGAAGACGGTGTCGACGAGGTAGTCGACCGTGCCCCGGCAACCCATGATGGCCTGGCCGATGTGCACGAGGTCGGTGGCGTTGGTGCCGAACACGTGCACGCCGAGCAGAGTGCGGTCCTCGGTGGAGACGAGCAGTTTCAGCATCCCGTAGGAGTCGCCGATGATCGCGCCGCGGGTGAGCTCGCGGTAGCGGGCCACCCCCACCTCGTAGGGCACCGAGGACTGCGTCAGTTCGGCTTCGGTCCTGCCGCAATAGGAGATCTCGGGCACCGTGTAGATCCCGATCGGCTGCAGTTTTTGCAGCTCATGGGCGGGTTCGCTGAACGCGTGGTACGCCGCCAGCCGTCCCTGGTTCATGGAGGTGGACGCGAGCGCGGGAAAGCCGATCACATCGCCGACCGCGAAGATGTGCGGCACCGCCGTGCGGTACTGCACGTCCACCGTGATCCGTCCGCGCTGATCGGCGGTCAGGCCCGCCTTCTCCAGATCGAGTTCGTCGGTGACGCCCTGGCGGCCCGCGGAGTACATCACCATGTCCGCCGCGATCCGCTTGCCACTGACCAGGCTCGTGATCGTGCCCTGAGGGGCGATCTCGACCTTGGCCACCTCCTCGCCGAAGCGGAACGTGACGGACTGGTCGCGCAGGTGGAACTTCAGCGACTCGACCACCTCGGGGTCGCAGAACTCCAGCATCTGCGGCCGTTTCTCGACCACTGTCACCCGGGTACCGAGTGCGGCGAACATCGACACGTACTCGATGCCGATCACGCCGGCCCCGACCACGACCATCGAGCGAGGTATCCGCGGCATCCGCAGCACGCCGTCGGAGTCGAGCACATGGTCGTCGTCGAACTCGACCTCGGGCGGTCGGGCCGGCCTCGTTCCGGTGGCGATCACGATCTTCTCAGCGGTGATGGTGGTGTGGTCGTCGCGGGTATCGCCGCGCACGGTGACCGTGTGCGGGTCCTCGAAACGGGCGGTGCCGGCGAGCAGGTCGACGTGGTTGCGCAGCAGCTGGCTGCGGGTCACGTCGACCTCACGGCCCACCACGTGCTGAGTACGGGCCAGCAGGTCGGCAATCGTGATCTCGGGCTTGACCCGGTAGCT
Source organism: Pseudonocardiaceae bacterium (assembly GCA_050700515.1). Taxonomy (GTDB): domain Bacteria; phylum Actinomycetota; class Actinomycetes; order Mycobacteriales; family Pseudonocardiaceae. The sequence continues at coordinate 3,941 of JBOHHD010000628.1, read as the reverse complement.
GGCGCCGTACATCTCCCGCTGGGCGAAACCGGTGAGATAGAGGACGGCTTCGCGGAGCGTCTTGGACGGGATCGTGCCGGTGTTGACGCAGACTCCGCCCATCATGTCGCGGCGCTCGGCCAGGCACACTCGCCTGCCCAGCTTGGCGGCCGCGATGGCCGCCTTCTGACCACCGGGTCCGGACCCGATCACCAACAGGTCATAGTCGTGCACACGAGGGTCCTTACCCATCACTGTGCCCAGAGTAGGACCTCTCTCCTCCTCGTAGCTGAAGTCTGAACCCGGAGAGCAGGAACTTCATCTGCGCGTCGTCGGCCGGCCCGCGCAACGCGAGCGCGGTGGCGTCGACTTCGTCCTGCCAGGCTTCACCCGGGAACGTCGCTCCGTACCGGTCAAGGCAGCTGCGCAGGTGGACGGTAAAGGCCGTGTGGAGCCGAGCGGCGTAGTGGTCGAGAACGTCCTGGGCGCAATGTCCCCGGTCGATCGCGTCGATCGCCGCGGTGGCGAGGATCGCTGTTCGTACCGCCTGGGCGGCACCGGAGCCGCTGAGCGGATCGAATTGAATGGCTGCGGCACCGACCGCCAGCCAGCCGGGCCCACAGGGCGGCGCGAGCAGGGCCGGTGCCGCCCGCACGACCGACGCACGGGCTGGCGGTTCGGCCAGCTGCGCACCGAGCCCGGTCTGGCCGAGAAGGTCAGACAGGAGCCTGACGGGGCGGTGAACCGGACCGGGAACCATGGCTTGGACGAGGGCGAGTTCCTTTCCCACCGGGGCCAGGTAGACCCAACCCTGACTTGATGTCTCCATGCGGCAGGTGGCGGAGTCGCAGGTCGGCGTGATTCTCGCCTCGGCGGTGATGATGTGGCGGCGTCCCACGACACCGAAACGGGCCGAATCCGGTACTGGTGTCGCGGTGATGAGCCAGCGACCGTCGGCTGGGTCGCCCGGGGGAATCGGATTGGCGGACAGTGGCGTGCGATGGTCGAAACGGACCTGGTCTCCGCAGTTCCGCGCCAGGTACGCCGCAAGGCGTTGATTCAGTGCCGCACCGTCGAGTGCGTGGCTCGGGGCGGGCACGTACTGCCGGTCGTTGTCGCCCCACCGGACATGCCGACGCGGCACGCTCCACGCGGCGTCGAGCACCCCCACCTCGCTACCCCATACCTCGCCGAGCAACTCGGCGACGGCCTCGGGCAGGATCAGCCAGCGCCTTCCCGTGGTTTCGGGACCGATGATCCGGACCCGGCGGTCCTGCCGGGCGAGCAGCAGCGCGCAGGTCAGGGCCGCGAGCCCGCGTCCGGCAACGACTATCTCGCTCACGGGTCCGGCGGGGTGGCGGGTGCGAAGGACCGCATGCTGGCGAACAGCTCTTCGTGCGCCGCCTGTTGCCGGAGCACCAGCTCATGCTCTGGTGCGCCACCCAGTTCGGTGACGGCCTGCTGAGCCTGCCGGACCGCGCCGGCCTGCTCGTCCAGCGCCGACTGCCACCTCACCCCCTTGGCCCCCGGCAGCTTGTGTTTCCCGGGCAGGGTGAACGGCGGAGCCACCCCTCGGGCGGCGAGCACATGGTTGGTCTCGTGCAGGCTGAACATCGCGCGGCGGGACTGCTCGAGCAGCGCCCCGCCCGCGCGGTCGCCGAGGGTGAAGCTCGCCGAGAGCGCGCCGAGCAGCACGGCATAGTTCTGGTTGCTGAGCTCGATCAAGCCACGGGCCAGCTGGTCGGCAGGTCGGTTCAGTGGCCGCAGGTACCGCTCGGGGGCGAGGCCGGTCAGCTGTTCCTTGACCGCGGTGAACCGCTGAAAGTGATCGATACCCTCGTTGATGATCAACTTCAGCAGGTGGACCAGCCGGTCTCGCTCGGGGAACAGGTCCGGGCGGCGGTCGATGGTGGTGAGCAGCCGCACATACATCCCGTCGATCCCCGTGGCGATCGACTGGCTCGGGCGTTCGATCTCGAGGAACCAGTCGAGCTGGTCGGCAGTCAGCGGCTTCAGCACGAAGGGCCGGTCCAGCTGCCGGTGAATGCGGTCGGCGCGGCCGATGTTGGGTGGTCGGGACAGCAGGACCAGCGCCTCGTTGACCCAGCGGAAATGGCGCATCTCGTCGATCGCGATCGAGAACACTTCCGCTGCCGCCGCGAACACCCGCCGGGTGGTCGGGTCGGCAGTGGGCGGCAGCTGCATCGGAGCGGCCAGGGAGTAATGCGCGAACAGGTATTCCACGCACAGCGCGTGCTCGACGGTGGCGAGGTAGTCCAGCTCCTTGAGGACCTGCTTGCGGGTCAGTTCCTTCACAGCGGGGGCCGGGGGCAGGCCCAGGGAATCGTTTTCCCGATCGTTGATGACGACGGGAAGGGAGTTCCAGTCCGACACCAGCTCGGCGTAGTCGAGTTCCTGCTCACTGCGGCCCGCCAGGGTCACGACATCGGTCGGCGGCGGCACGCTGGTGCGGTCGCGGCGTTGGAAGTTCAGGTTGGGGAAGCGGCCGTCGGAGCTGGTGACGATGTCGGGTTTGGATGCCGCCCAGTAGAAGCAGCCGCAGTCGCGGAAGTCGTACTGCCACGGTGCGCACAGCGAGCGGGTCAGCTCACCCGGCAGGTAGACCTCGGGGTCGATGACCCCACCGTCATCGAGGTAGCGCGCCCGGGGAGCGACCAGGACCGCTGCCTCCACGGCGCCGGCCGCGTCGCGCTGCACCGTGCTGCGTCCCTGCTGCCGGAACCCGTTGAGCGAGCCGCCGACCGCGTCGGAGCCCGGGGAGCCGACTCCCGGTGTCGGGCCGAGCAGCACGGCGACCGCGCCGGGCAGCAGGTCGTGCACCCGGCGCCAGACTTCCAGACCGTCCAGCCCGGTGCAGGTGAAGGTGGGCGCGTTCGCCTCGTCCTGGTCGACCGTGGTACGACCGCACACCGCCCATAGGTACAGCGGCAGATCGGCGTCGCGCAGTCCTTGCTCCGCGGCTGAGCCGGTGGTTCCGACGCTGCGCAGCCGGGCTCCATCGGGGCGGTGGAACTCGAAGAGCAGGCCAGGGAAGAACGCGGTGTCGAGGTTGCGCTGGTCGAACTCCAGCCCCGGATAGCAGTTGTCCACTCCGCTCTCCGGCCGCGACCCGGCGGGATTGCCACGCACGACATGGTCGGCGCGGGCGGTCAGATTACGGGGGAAGATCTTGCCCCGGAGACTCTCGGGATCCGTCATGGGTGCTCTCTCCTCACCGGGCGACGGTGGTCGGATCGCTGCCGCTGGGACCGGCGGGCGATAGGGGGGACGAGAAGTAGTCGGGGTTGGCGGTGGACAGCTCGACGTAGGCCCGCAGGCAGAACTCCAGCCAGCCGCGGATGTAGTCACATCCCGGGCGCCCTCGGCGGCTCACCTCGTGGTAACAGCCACCGCCGCACAGGTAACGGGCCCAGCACGACCGGCACGGCTGCATCCGGTCGACATGGCTACGGGCCAGGTGCCGGGCCCGGGCATCGTTGTCCGGACCGTCCTGGACCGACCCCATGGCGAAACCGGGATCGTCGACCAGGCGGTGACAGGCGAACAGCTCACCCTCGGCCCCGGCACTGAGGTACCCGGCGCCCGCGCCGCACGGGTAGGGCCGATGGCTACCCCGGTGGATCTGGTGCATCGCGGTCTCGAAGTTCCCGAACGGAAACCGCCGCCCCTGGGTCAACTCCGCCAGCGCCACCTCGCCGCATTCCACGACCTGCGCCAGCAGGGTCGAGAACGCCTCCGGGGGGAACGCCAGCTCCGGATCAGGGGAGACCAGTACCGCCGCGAACCCCACCTCGTCGAACCCCAACCCGATCCCGTGCTCGAGGACCGGCAACAACCACCCGGTACGGGGGGTCACCGTGACCCGGGCGGAGAGGTGGCGGGGGCGGCCATGCCTGCGCAACACGTCCAATCCTTTGATCATCTGGTCATACGCGCTGGCC
>JBOHHD010000627.1:0-3873 GCA_050700515.1 Pseudonocardiaceae bacterium | reverse complement strand
CGGAGCCGCCGCAGGGCAGCCCGCGCAATGTCATCCGGGCCACTGTGGTCGCCCTGGAACCGCAGGGCGCGCTGGTCCGGGTACAGGGCGCGGCCGGGCTGGCCGCGGACGTCACCCCTGGCTCGGTGGTGGAGCTGGGACTGCGCCCCGGCTCGGCGGTGTGGTTCGTCGTGAAGGCGACCGAAGTGGCCGTACACCCCACCCAGACTGCGTCCGGATATCGACCGGATATCTCCGCGCCCCTGCCCACCCACCCCTGAGGCGGTGCCGCGGGGGGGATGAGGGTGCCGAGACCGCTCGGCAGGTCGTAAGCTGAGGGGACGCGTCCCGGGTGCGCTCGGGACGCGTTCGTGTTGCCGGTCGCGCACTCCCGGTGAGCGGTATTCGACGAGGGAACGGTGAGGTCAGTGCCGACCGGCAAGGTCAAGTGGTACGACGCCGACAAGGGCTTCGGTTTCGTCACGCAAGACGGTGGTGTTGACGTCTACGTGCGGGCCAATGCGTTGCCGACGGGGGTCAGCGGCCTGAAGGCCGGTCAGCGGGTCGAGTTCGGCGTAGCGGATGGGCGGCGTGGTCCGCAGGCTCTGTCGGTGCGCCTGCTGGAACCACCGCCGTCGGTGGTGGAAGCCCGGCGTCGGCCGGCCGAGGAGTTGCACGGCTTGATCGACGATATGATCAAGGTGTTGGAGTTGCGGGTACAGCCGGAACTGCGCCGCGGGCGCTACCCCGATCGCCGCAACATCAAGAGGGTCGCGGACCTGGTGCGGGCCGTCGCTCACGAACTCGACCCGTGAGCAGCGCGGCTAGCTTCCCTGGGTGGCCAGTGCCCACACCGCTCTGATCCGGAAGTTCGGTTCGCCGTTCGCGAGTTCCGGGGCGCCGTACTGTTGCACCTCGAGCGCCTCCAGGGCGCCTGAGTCGGGCACGTGCAAGGTGTAGTCGGAACGGGCGCCGGGGGTGAAGACCGCACTGCGTCCCCCGATCTGCTCGCTGCCTCGCCGGTAGCGGAACACCACCTGCCAGGGTGTCTGCGCCACCGAGTCGGGCACCGCGATGTGCACCGGCTGACCTGCCGCGACAGCGAGCACCGCGACCGCGGAATCGTCCTGTTCGCATTCGGTCATGGTGAGGTCGCAGTACTGGATCGGCCCGGTGGTGACGCTGTGCTCCCCGAGGGAAAAGGTCACGCGTTCCTCCTCCGCCGCTCCGCAGCCCAGGAGGACGAACATCGCCAGGACGGCCGGCGGCAGTGCCCTCTGAGCCATGACCGGCGAGTTCAGGATGCATCGGAGCGACGCGGCCGAACGGCCGGATCGCGCATCGTGGTGAATTCCCTGGTCTTCAGGCTCGGCGACACCTGATAGGTGCGGGGCACTGGCCGGGTGCCGCCGCCGAACCCCGGAATCAGCGACGATCCGCGTCCGGCCAGCATGGTTTGGACCAGCCCCACGGTGAGCAGTCCGGAAACGGAGGCGAAGCCGATCCAGTAGGTGGGCGGTAGCAGCACGCCCAGGGCGCCACCGGTCACCCAGGCGAGCTGCAGCACGGTTTCCGACCGGCCGAACGCCGAGGCACGGGAGGCCTCCGGCATGTCCCGCTGGATCACCGCGTCCAGGCAGACCTTGGCGATCGCGCTGCACGTCGCGGCCACCAGGGCAGTGACTGCGACGACGGCGATCCCGGTCACCAGCGCGGTGAGTACCGCCATGGTGAGTCCTGCGGCCACGCAGCCGAGAATGGCTTGACTGGGCTTGCCGAAATGCGACCGCGCGCCGACCGCATTGCCCAGGAAGGCGCCTAGCCCTGCGGCCGCTCCGACGATTCCCAGCAGCACCACTTGTCGTCCCGGCGAGCCCTCGGTCTGTGCCTTCACCACGAACGCCATGAACAACGTGAGAAAACCGGTGAGCACCCGAGCGGTCGCGTTCCCCCACAGCGCGACAACCACGTTCCTGCTCATCGGCTGGCGGCGACGTACGGCGGGCTCGTCAATGGCCTTGTCAGGGGCCTTGTGAATGGCGGTGTCGACGGCGGCTCGATCAAGGACATCGGTCCGCAGCGACGCGGGGACTTCGCCCTCGGTCACCTCGACCCAGGCCGGGATGCGCAGGCAGAGCGCTGCTCCGCCCAGGCACACGACCGCGGTGAACCACAGCGCCCCCGCCGATCCGGCGAGCGCGGCCACCCCCGCGGCCACCGCGCCGAACAATCCGCCCGCGATGAGCCCGAACACGGTCAGCCGCGAGTTGGTCTTGACCAGAGTGATCTCCGAGGGGAGCACCCTGGGGGTCACCGCCGCCTTGAGCACGCCGAAGGATTTGGACAGCACCATGAAGCCCAGTGCGGCCGGGTAGAGCAACCAGTCCTGCACGTGCATCGCCATGACGACCAGCAGCAGGCTGCGCCCGACGAACGACATCGCCATCGCCACGCGCCTGCCATGTTGCAGCCGATCCAGCAGCGGCCCGACCACCGGGGCGATCACTCCGAACGGCGCCACCGTGATGAGCAGGTACAGCGCCACATTGGTGCGGCTCTCGGCGGTAGCGGCGGCGAAGAACAACGTGTTCGCCAGTGCGACGGCGATGGCGGCGTCCGCCGCGTAGTTCATCATCGTCGCGTAGGTCAAGGAGGAGAGCCCGGAGCGGCCGGCCCCGTCGGCCGTGGTGGCCCGATGAAAGCGCCGGGCGCCGCCGGAGACCAGCTGCTTGCTCCGCCACGCCGCGACCCGGGTCACGGTGATCTTGCGGGGATATCGGGGAGGGGGCGGCAAGGGCTCATCCGACGGTCGCTGCGTGGCCGGATCCGGTACCGTCGACCAGCTGGTCTCAGCGGCTGGAAGGGGCACGCTCGGGATCGGCTCGGGGATTGGTTGCGGGGTCGGTACGGCAACGGTCGGCAGTGGTTCGGTATGAGGTTTCGCAGCGAGAGGGTGATCAACGTGGGAGCTGTCGGGCACCCAGGAACGGCCGCGGCCCACCCCGCGGCGCCTGTGTTCCGCGCCGGGTCGTTCCCCGGAGTGGGGGTCCTCGGCGCCAGACGGGGACGCGGGCCGCTTCACGGCCTCTATCCTGCACTACCCAGGGGACCCCTCGGGTCCAACCCGAACGCATTAACCCGGCTGGATCTCACCAAGGCTTGACCAAGTGTCATGACCCCATCAGTTTTTGACCCACCATGCTCGGCGTGGTTAATCACGGCTCGCGCCCTCCGGCCAGATGACCCGTACCGTGCGCCCACGATCCCGGGCGTGCGCGACGATGTCTGCTGTGCCTGCGTAACCGCGGGCAGGCTGTCGATCCCACACGGCGAGCAGTTCGCTCACCAGCGAGATCATCAGTTCGCTTGCGGCCAGGTGCGACTCAGAGGTCGACTCGGTGAAGTCAAGTCGATGCGCCCGGGTTGCTTGCTCGATGAGATCGTCGTACTCCGCATGCGCCTGGTCAGGAAGGCTGTCACGAAACCGGGTGGCCGGCACGATGACCTCAAGCTGACCCCCCTGATCCAGTACAGCGCGCGCGAAGAGTTGATCGGCACCGTCTGCCAGTGCGGTCACGCCGGTGAGGTCGGTGCCGTATTCGGCCAGAGCGCGCCGTAGGGCTTGGTCCACCAGATTGGCGGTGGCTGCGGGTAGGCCCCGATGCCCGGTAATCCCGATGAACCTCACTCCATGGCTCCCTCTCGTGCGCTCGCGGCGCGCATGTGCTCGTCGAATTCCCTGAGGATTTGGTGCGGTGCGCGAGCGGGAACTATCCAACGGAACTGGCGTGCTCGACCCAACACCCGCTCTGATCGTGTCGCCGCCGCGAGGTCAACTGCCGTGATTGCGACGCGCAGAGCCTGCTCCACCTCCTGAGTTTGAATGTGCGCCGA
>JBOHHD010000626.1:0-6182 GCA_050700515.1 Pseudonocardiaceae bacterium | reverse complement strand
CGTTGAAGTTGCGGATTGCCAAATGGGGCTGAATGATCCCCCATGGGTGGCCGCTGGTAGCAGCAATGAAGTTAGCAGTAGTTGTTCGGCTCCGGATAGTCGCCCGAAGGGGTGACTCAAGTTTTGCTGAACAGTGAACAAGATTTACAGTTGTTATACTCGATCGTGTCCTCATTACGACGTAGCGTAGCCGCAACTCACTCGGACGGCGATAGTGGGCTCACCCGTATTCAGGAGGCGGCCATTTCGGGCTAACTCTTGATGTCTAAGGCTGTTAGTCGCTAGGGACCAGGCGCAGCGAGATGGAGTTGATGCAGTAGCGTTGGTCGGTAGGAGTGCCGTAACCCTCGCCGTCGAAGACGTGTCCCAGATGGCTGTGGCAGGTGGCGCAGAGCACCTCGACGCGCTTGGCGAACATGCTGCGGTCCTCTCGCAGGAGCACCGCCTCGCCTGCCATCGGGGTGAAAAACGAAGGCCATCCGCAGTGCGACTCGAACTTGTGGTCGCTGCGGAACAGCTCTGCCCCACAGGCCCGGCACTCGTACACACCTGGCGTCTTGGTGTGCTCGTATTCACCGGTTCCCGGCGGCTCGGTGCCTGCTTGGCGAAGCACCGTGTACTCCTGAGGGGTGAGCTGCTCGCGCCACTCGGCGTCGGACCTGGTGACCTCGGGGGTCGCACCCGCGACGGGTTTCATGAGAGCGAGGGTACGCGGGCGGGGTGCGCGGGTAGGGCCCGCTGTGCTGGCACAACGGTGCGGTAGCGTCGTGTTCGTGGCCCGCGGTGACGCACTGGAACTCACGGTGCCCGGCCCGGAGGGCGCGCGCATCGTGCGAGTGTCCAATCCGAGCAAGATCTACTTTCCTGCGCGTGGCATCACCAAGCTGCAGGTCGTGGAGTACTACCGTACGGTGGCCGGACAACTCCTCGGTGTCCTGGCGGAGCGCCCCGTGACGCTCAAGCGGTTCGTGGACGGGGTGGCGGGGAACCCGTTCTACGCCAAGCGTGTTCCCCAGGGCGCTCCGGACTGGGTGGACTCTGTGCAGATCACCTTCCCCTCCGGACGGAAGGCCAGGGAAATCTGTCCTACCGAACCTGCCGTGCTCGTGTGGGCCGCGAATCTGGGCACTTTCGACTTCCACCCGTGGCCGGTGCGTCGTCCGTTGGTGGATCACCCCGATGAGCTACGGGTGGACCTCGATCCCCAGTCGGGGACGGGCTTCGCCGACGCCGTGGCGGTCGCGGGCGTGCTGCGGGAGGTGCTCGCCGCGGCAGGGTTGGTGGGTTATCCGAAGACGTCCGGTGGTCGCGGGATCCACATCGCGGTCCGCATTCGCCCGGAATGGACCTTCGTCCAGGTGCGCCGGGCGGTGATCGCCCTGGCCCGGGAGGTGCAGCGGCGAATTCCTGATCGAGCCAGTGTGTCGTGGTGGAAGGAGGAGCGCGGCGCGCGGGTATTCCTGGACTTCAATCAGGCTGCCCGGGATCGCACCATCGCTTCAGCCTGGTCGGTTCGCGGCACCCCGAGGGCCACCGTCTCGATGCCGGTTTCCTGGGATGATCTCCCGCAGGTCGAACCGGAGGACTTCGACATTCTCACCGTCCCCGCGCTGATCGCTACGCGAGATGATCCGCACGCCGGGCTGGACAGCGAGTCGTTCGGCTTGGCGACACTCCTCGACTGGGCGCAGCGCGATGAGCGCGACCACGGGCTCGGGGATCTTCCTTATCCCCCGGAGTATCCCAAGATGCCGGGCGAGCCGCTGCGGGTGCAACCGAGTCGCGCCAAGCGTTAGGGCGGGCACAGGATTCCCTGGGCGGGCACCACGGCATCCACCAGGAAACGGGTAACCAGGTCAACCGTGCAGGAGTTGCGTCCCAGCGCTCCGTGTGCCTGCCCTTGCCAGGTCACCAGCGTCGCTGACGGTAGTGACTCCGCGGTGCGGCGGGCGCCTTCAGCTGGAGTCACCGGATCTCCGGCGGTGGCTATGACCAGCACCGGTGGTAGTGCCGTGGCGGATGCCACCGGCGGTTGGGTCGGCACCGGCCACGCGCTGCACAGCAACAGCCGCTGCGCGAAGAGCGCTCCAAACAGGGGAAATCGCTCTCGCCACTGCTCAATCAGGATCTCGACCCGTCCTGGCGGCACCCGGGTCGCGGTGTCGTTGCAGTACGTCGCCAGGGCGGGGTCGAATCGCGCCGGCAACCCTCGGGTGGGAACCAGCAGTGGCGCTACCAGAGCTGCCACTGCGCTGCCATCCCCCTTACTCGCGGCGGCGAGCGCTTCGGACAGTTCTCCCCAGCGTTCCGGGGTACCGATCGTCTCCAGCACCGCCTGATACGCGGTACCTGCGGTGATCTCCTCGCGCCCGGCACGCAACGGAACCTCGCGCAGGGTCTCGGCCAGGGCGGACAGGGCAGCCCGAGGGTCGGCTCCCAGCGGACAGCCGCGGGCGACACAGTCGGTGGCGAACGCGGTGTATCCGGCTTCTGTGGCGACCAGCGCTGCTTCGGGGCCGGTGATGCCGTCGAGAGTGGGATCGGCGGTGCCGTCCAGCACCACTCGCCCCACCGACGTGGGATATCGGCGTATGAAATCGACGACCGCGCGGGACGCACTCCCTTGCGAGAGGACGTTGAGTACCGGCGCGCCCAAGCGTATGCGGAGCGCCTCGAGATCGTCTGCTGTACCGGTTGAGTTGATCGCTACGAGAATTTCGCCGACATCCTGGACGCAGGTCTGGATAGCTGTGCGAGTCACATCGAGCAGCGAATCCAACTGCCCTGACGGGCCGTCGGGATCGAAGCCGACTATCCGGCTCCGGGCGCTCGGGGGCATGCAGGCCAGCGGTTCGCTGGTTCCGGTACCGCGCCGGGCCAGCCCGATCAAGGTGAAGGAGTCCAGTAGGGCCTCGGGTAGCCGACTGGCCAGCCGGGCGGCCTGGACTGTGCCGGGTTCTTCCCCTGCTTCGCCGATCACCACCAGGGGGGCCGGACCATTGCCGATTCTGGTGAGATCGAGCTCCAGCCGGTTCCCGTACGTAGGTAGCGACACATCCGCGTTGACTCGTAACTCGGCACACTCCACCTGCGCAGGTCCAGGTGCCCCGAGCGCGGTAGTGATGGTTTCCGTACAGTTCTCCCAGTTCAGCGAACTGGGACGGTACTCACCGGGGGGTGGGAGCGGCGGGGCGCTGGGTAGGGTCGGCGAAGGCTGTTGTGGTGGCAGTCCGGCGTCGCGTACCGCCACCGCAGGCCGCTCCGAGGGGCCTGCGGTGCACGCCCCACTTGCGGTCACCAGTAGCGCCAGCGTCGCCAGCATGCCTACGCACCGCAGGACCCTGGTAGGACCGAAAGACACGGTCTCTCCTCAGCGCGCGAGGACGTCGATGATCGCGTCGATGCCGACGTCCAGCTCATTGTGGCTGATCACCAGCGGGGGAGCGATCCGCAAGGTCGTGGTGTGGGTCTCCTTGCAGAGCACGCCCCGGGCCATCAGCGCTTCCGACGCCGCCCGTCCGGTCAGCCCGCCGGGGGTGATCTGTACCCCGGCCCACAGGCCTCGGCCGGTCACCTTCGCGACGCCGCGCCCGACCAGTTCATCGAGCCGGGCGTGCAGGTGCGCACCAAGCTCGCGGGATCGACGTTGGAACTCGCCGGTGGCCAGCAGCGCAACCACCGCGCGGCCGACGGCGCAAGCCAGTGGATTGCCGCCGAAGGTCGATCCGTGCTCACCAGGTCGCAGCACGTCCAACACAGCTCGTCGTCCGATCACCGCAGAGACCGGCAGGATCCCACCGCCGAGTGCCTTGCCGAGGGTGTACAGATCGGCTCGTACCCCTTCATGGTTCAACGCCAGTAGCTCCCCGGTGCGGCCCAGCCCGGACTGGATCTCGTCGGCGATCAGCAAGGCTCCGGCGTCATCGCAGGCCGCGCGCACCCCGGCCAGGTAACCCGGCGGCGGTACCAACACCCCCGCCTCGCCCTGCACCGGTTCGATGAGCACCGCCGCCGTCCGGGAGGTGATCGCACCCTGCAGCGCGTCGAGGTCCCCATAGGGAACCACGACAAAGCCCGGGGTGAAGGGGCCGAAGCCGGCCCGAGCCACCTCATCGGTGGAGAACGACACGATTGTGGTGGTGCGGCCGTGGAAGTTGTCGCCCGCCACCACGATCTCCACGGTGCCATCCGGAAGTCCCTTGACCCGGTGCGCCCACAGTCGGGCCACCTTGATCGCGGATTCGACCGCCTCCGCGCCGGAGTTCATCGGCAGGACCATCTCGGTTCCGGTCAGCTCGGCGAGCTCCTGACAGAACGCTCCGAGCAGGTCGTGGTGAAAGGCCCGTGACGTCAGCGTTACCCGTCCCAACTGCTCCATCGTGGCTGCTACCAGCGCGGGATGGCGATGACCGAAGTTCAGCGCGGAGTAGCCGGCGAGGAAGTCCAGGTATCGGCGACCGGTCACATCGGTGACCCAGGCGCCTTCACCAGAAGTGATCACTACGGGTAGCGGATGATAGTTGTGGGGACTCCACTGCTCGTCGGCGACGATGAACTCGGACGCTGTGGTGCGCCGCGATGTGTCCAGCACGGTCATGACTTCGAGGTTATGCGGCTCTCGACGCTGGGCTCACCAGCCGGGTGACCGTCGCGCTGGATCGGCACCGGTTGGTGGACGGGTTCGAGATCGTCGATCCCGGTCTGCTGTACCCGCGCAAGCACCTCGGCCAGGACCTGCCGCGTGGTGGAAAGCTGGGCGGTGACCTTGACGCGAAACGCTAGCAGGGCGGCCACCTCCTCAGTGGTCCGGGTGCGCGACTCGGCCAGCTCGGCCTCCATTCGCTCAACTGCGCACACTCGTTCGGCCAACTGGGGGCCGACAATTTTCAGCAGGAGATACAAACCGGCCAGGCTGCTTTGGTCACGGATCCGGATCCGATCGGCCGCCTCGGTCTCTTTTCGGGCGATCTCCCGCTCGGTGTTCTGCTCGGCTTCCTTTCGGCGACGCTCGGAATCAGCCTCGAGCTGCTTGCACCGCTGGCTCATGTTCCGCAGCAGCAGCTCGGCCTCATGGGTGGCGCGTTTCCTGTGTTCAGCGGCCTCCTGCTCGGCTCGGGCCCTCAACTCGGCGGCCTCTTCTTCAGCCAGCCGCACTATCCGCTGGATGCGGGCGCTTGCCCCGACGATCGGAGCATGCGCCATAAGCTCTGCTTGCTTGTTCACCTTTTCCGTCTCCTGGCGCAGATGCGCCAGAAGTTCACTCTCTTCGCGTAGCTGATCAAGCGCCCTACTGAGCTCGGCCACCTGCGCCAACGCCGATTCCCGGTCCTTGGCGACCATGGTGATACGGTCGTCAAGAGATTCGATATAGGCCAGGACCTGCTGTCTGTTGAACCCGCGTAGTGCCGTCTCGAACGGCTCGTGGAGGGGAACCACGTCGTCCTGGGGTCGATGCATGCCTACGATGGTAGTCCCGAATTGTCACTATCACACAACAACGATCCCCCGAAAGATGCCCCTGTATCACTGTCGGAATACTCGACGGACCCATGCCGCAACCACCTCGTCGGTCTCGATGCTCGGGACACGACGGCCTTGCTCTGCTTGGTCCTCGGCGGTCGGTGAGCCGATGCGCCCCCCGGGCACGAGGGCGTCCATGTCGATCCGGTCTCGGATCAAGGTGGTGAGATCGAGCTGGTCCAGGATCTCTGCGACGACGACTGGTACGAGTTGGCGGAAGTATCCCAGTGCTGCCAGCGTCGTGGCATGACGCTGCGCCCGCCCCGCCTCGGCCAAGTGGTGTATCAGGTGAGCGGGTGAATAGCGCTCCGGCAGCAGGGGTGGCCGCCCAGCAAGCTCGGTCACGGGCCGCAAGGTACGGGCGAGGGCGTGGGCGGCTCCGATCCACCCTCGCGCCGGCCGAGCCAGTACTCCCAGCGTGACGTCGACGACGAGCCATGCGGGTTTCGCGGGGGAGCGGCGGTGCACAGCTGTGATGGTGCCGGACCTGTCCACTGACTGTCACCACCGGCTCATCCGGATAGGATAAAGATGATGGTGGGCGATACTGGGATTGAACCAGTGACCTCTACCGTGTCAAGGTAGCGCTCTCCCACTGAGCTAATCGCCCGAGGCGGAGGCGGGAATCGAACCCGCGTAGAGGGCTTTGCAGGCCCTTGCCT
>JBOHHD010000625.1:0-5620 GCA_050700515.1 Pseudonocardiaceae bacterium | reverse complement strand
CCGCACTGCTGGTCGCCCCGGTTGCCTACCACCGATGCCTGTTCCCGTGGCGTCGCAAGGCGGAGATCGTGCGGATGACGCACCGGCTGCTACGGGCCGGGATATCGGTGTTGTTCGTGGTGGTGATCGGCGCCCTGCTGCTCGTGGTGGACGAGGCCGTCAGCCGGGTCGCCGGGCTTCTGGTGAGTTCTCTGTAGGGGTGGTGTTCGTGCTGCGGTTCGTGCTGCCGGCCTGGTCGCGGGCATCCTGAAAACGCAAGAAAGACGCAAACCTTCGGCACAGCGGCGCTGGGTGTCGCTGGGTGTCGCACACTGTGCGGATGACTGCACGGAGATCGCCCACGGACGAACCCAGCGCCCCGGCCGGGGCAGTGGGACACCGGCTCGCTGTCGCGCGAAAGTTGGCCGGTCTGAGCCGCGCACAGCTCGCTGACCGGGCACAGGTCAGTATCAACCTGCTCAGCCAGGTCGAGCGCGGCGACGTCCCGGCCTCGCCGTCGCTGACCGCCGCTACGGCGCGCGCTCTCGGGCTGGACGTGGAGACGTTGCACGGTCAGCCCTACGGGCCCGCGCTCTGTGACCCCCGCGCTGATCACGCTGGCGTGCCCGCCCTGCGCGCTGCCCTGATCAGTGGCGATGACCCGCAGCCCACCGACCCGCCACTGACTGCCGTCGAGCTGCGGGCCCGGCTCGACGAGTGTGACCGGGACCGGGCCGACTCGGGCTACGCACAGCTGAGCGCCGCGTTACCCGAACTTCTCCAGCACGGGTACGCGCTGGCCGCCGAGGCCCGGCCAGGGGCCGAAGCCGAGACGGCGGGCGCGCTGCTCACCGATGCCCACCTGCTCGTCCAGACTGTGGCGTATCGCTTCGGCTACCTGGATCTGGCGATGCTCGCCAACCTGTTGGCCCGCAGCGCCGCCCGGGCCTCCGGTGATCCGCTGCGCGTGGCCCTGGTCTGCTATGAACGCGGCCTGCTGCGGCTGCACCGCGGCGACTACCCCGGGGTGTTGCGCATCGTCGACCGGGCCCACACCGAGATCGCCGACCAGCACAGTCCCGCCGCCGAGGCCGTCCGCGCCCAGCTGCATCTGCGCCAAGCCATCGCCCACGCCCGCAGCGGTGTCGCCGATCGGGCCGACGAGCACCTCACGGCCGCCCGCGAGCTGATCGCCCGCGGAGTCCCGGCCAGCCCCTACTACAACGTGATCGCCACTGCGGCCAACGTCGACATCCACTGGGTCGCGGTGCCCGTCGAACTCGCCGACGCCGCCACCGCGCTGACCCGCGCCGAACAGATCAAGATTCCCACCGGTGAGGAGCCCTGCCGGGTCGGCCACCACTGGATCGACCTCGCCCGCGCCTGGACCCTGCACGGCGACCACACCAAGGCGTTTGAGGCGTTGTACCAGGCCCGCGCAGTGGCCCCGCAACTGACCCGTTACCACCCCCAGGCGCACGAAACCCTGCACCTGCTCGCCGAGCACGATCGCCGCGCCACCGACACCCTGGCTGGATTCGCCGACTGGGCCCACATCACCCACTGACCCCAGAAAGGGCACCTCACGATGGACAAAGAAACCGCCCCCGAAGGGACCGTCGGCCGCCGCGTCGCCATACAACGCAAACTCGCCGGACTGACCCAGCACCAACTCGCCACCCGCGCCCACGTCAGCAAAAGCCTGGTCGCCCAGGTCGAAACCGGCGCACTCCCCGCCTCCGCCGCATTCACCGCCGCAGCCGCCCGCGCCCTACACGTTGAAGTTGACGCCCTGACCGGCGAGCCCTACGGCCCACCCCTCACCGACCCCCAAGCCGACCACGCCGGCATCCCCGAGCTGCGCGTCGTGCTGGGCCGCGACGAGGAACCCGAACTGGGCGGCCCACCGATGACGGCCGATGAGCTGCGCGCCCGACTCGACCAGTGCCAGGCCCACCGAGAGAAGTCCCGGTATTCCACCCTCGTCACGGCCCTGCCGGAGCTGCTCAACCACGCCTTCGCGATCGTTGCCCAGGCCCGCCCCGGCGCCGAGACCGAGACGGCGTGGGCACTGCTCGACGACGCCTACGAACTCGCCGATACCGCCTGCACCAAGTTCGGTTACTACGATCTCGGGGCACTGGCTGCCCGGTGCGGTCGCGGTGCCGCCGCGAAAGCCGGGACCCCTCTGCGGGCTGCGGCTGCCACCTGCCGGTACCTCTCTGTGCAGTTCCACCGGGGCGACCACACCGGCATTCTCCGCGCTACCGCCCGCGGCCATGCCCTGCTCGACGGCGAACGCTCACCGGTCGCCCAGGCGGTGCGAGTGGTCCTGCATCTGCGCCAGTCGGCCGTGCACGCGCAACTGGGCGCGCTGGACCGGGCCGATGAGCACCTCGACGAGGCCCGGCGACTGGTGGCCCCCGGCGTGCCCGCCCACCCCTTCTACGGCATGAACGCGAACCCGGCCAACATCGACATCCACTACGTCGGGGCACCCCTGCAGATCTCCGACGGCGCCATGGCGGTCGCCCGAGCTGAGCAGGTGCAGTTGCCCTCGGATACGAAGCCCTCCCGGGTGGGGCACCACTGGATCAACGTCGCCCGCGCCTGGACCCTGCATGGCGACCGCGCCAAAGCCCTCGGGGCGCTCAAACAGGCCCGCGCCGCAGCTCCTCAGCAAACCCGATACGGCTCCAGCGTGCACGAAACGGTGCGCATCCTGGCCGAGCATGACCGGCGCGCCAACGACACCCTGGCCGGCTTCGCCCGCTGGCTCGGCATGACGCTGTAAGACCACTGCGGCACGCGTCATGGAGTTTGACCCCGTAGCACGGACACCCACGGTGCGAGGTCAAGCTCAGGTCAGCTGTTCAGGGCCAAGGGCTTGCCACTCAAGTGGCCCGCGAGGAGGTCGTCGAGTAATTCGGCCAGGTCGTCCGGGAGGAGCTTGTCCGGGCAGTGGTGGAGTTCGGTGGCGGCCCACCGGCGGCGTTCGATCAGCCCGGTTTTCTCGTTCTCGGTCGGCTTGGGCGAACCGGCGGCGCTGTGCTGGGCGTGGGGCCGAGGAAGACGTGCTCGATGCGGTGGTAGTCGTAGCCCTTGTAGTGGAACCGGGATTCGCGCACCCATAGGTGGAGCTCCTCGTGCTCCGATCCTGATCAGGTGTTCGCTCTCAGCGGTATGACGAGCCGGCCGGACCAGTGGGATGATCAGGCCTAGTGAGCACCGCTACCCGAAGGAGACGCACCGTGACGATCATTTCCCAGCCACCACTGGGTCGCCGGGAGGCCACCGTTGTCGCGCTGGCCGCCAAGCACCGCTTGCAGATCCCCTGGGTCAAGATCGCCGAGACGTTGCAGCGGTCGCTGGTCTGGAGCACCTCAGCGGTCCTTGGCCAGCAGCCGCTGAACGCCGAGCAGGCCAACGTCCTTGGCAAGCTGCTGGAACTCGACAAGGTGGTGGTGGCAGCCCTACAGCTGCCCCCCATACGTGGTGCGGAGCAGGTCGACATCACCGAACCGGTGGTCTATCGACTGCAAGAGATGGTGCAGGTCTACGGCAATACGCTGGCCGAATTGATCCGTGAGGAGTTCGGCGACGGCATCATGAGCGCCATTGACTTCGAGCTGTCCTTCGAACGCCGGGAGGACCCGAAAGGCGACCGGGTGCGCTTGGTGCTGGACGGTAAGTTCCTGCCCTACCGGGTTTTCTAGGTCTTTGCGAAATGTCCCTGTGTGGTTCGCTGATCGCGGCGCAACGGGTGATCGGCCGGCACCTCAACGAGCACCAAACGTAGGCCATCGGGACCGCTGATCCACATTTTCGTACAGGCCCCTCGGGTGTGTGCAAACGCGGTGGTGTGGCGCAGCTGCGTTGCCGGGAGACCAGAAAGGCGACTGAACATAGGGGGGAGCGCGAACGTGGTCGGCCCGGCCAACCAGGGAAGCGGGAGGGGATGGTGTCCTATGCCTCGTACGGGGCCTTGTGACGGTCTTCGTCCAAGGTGCGCAGATGGATCGTTCCCGATCTTGTGGACACCCGGTCGTAGGCTGCCGCTGAGTTCGGTGGAGGGAATCGCGTGGCGACACGCCGACGTTTTACCCAAGAGTACTACGAGCTAGGATGCCGAAAAATAACCGATCTGGCAGCCTAAATTCGGTGTCAATAGAACCGGGAACACTCCAGATGACCAAGTCCACGATACGTTTCCGTCCCATATGGGGGTGATGTGCACCGGGCAGCGACTCGCCACCTCATCGAGGATATTGACGGTGCGATTGTGACTGTTGCTTTTCACAACCACGATCTCGTATGGCTCGGACCGCCCTGGCTCCCCCGCAGGCACGGCGGAGCAGCCCGGATGACGATACCGGAGGCGTGTCGAACGCGCCCACCTCGAGCGCAGAAGTAACCGACTTGTAACTCTTAGTGGCGGCCTTTTACGAGTCCCGAACTACGACATAATAGCTGGACGTTAAGTTTGAAAAGTGACCGGGATGCTGGTATCCAGACATTGGAGCCGGTGGCGCAAAGGAAACGCCAGTGGTATCCAGAGAATCACGAGAAAGGAATGACTGCTTATGGTGGCACATGGCGAAACAAAAGAAGCGGGCGAAGTCGAGCAATTCGAACTTCTGGTGACGCCCGACTTCACACCACTCGCCGACTTCGCCGCTTTCGGGGCGTACGAGGCAGTGGCCGTCCAGGAGACCGGCAAGGATATCTCAGGTATGATCGACCGCATCGCGGCCGACATATACAAGTATCTCATGACGCGACCGGAGTCCGCGCCGCTGATGGGCGAAGCGACCGAGGTGGCCAGCGAATCTCGGATCAAGGAGTGGCTGGCCAGGACGAGTTCTGGGCCTTTCGATGGTGAACTGGCTGCCTTCTTGCGGGAGACCAGTCACCTACCGGGCGGAGAAGTGACCTTTCCGGGCGTGTCGGTGCCGCTGCCCCCTCAGCTGATCTTGGCTCTCACCGCGTGGGTGCAGGGACAGATTCTCGACGCCCTGGGTGAGACCTGCGACGTCGCCACTGTCTCGGCGGCTGGAGGAGCGTGGATGAATCAGTTCATGTTACAGCTCGGGATCATCCTTGAGCCTCGGCTGGCAGAACCGGAAAGCCTACCGGGCGAGCACCAGTCGACCGAATTCCACACTTATTCGGAATTTGCCGGATTTGACGCTGTGCAGGAGCGCACGTTGCGCGAGACCGGGCACCTGTTGGAACCTGCCGCCGGCGGGGTTGTTGCCGTTGCCTACGATCATCTGCTTTCCCGCCCGGAATCGGCCGGCTACTTTCAGGACGCTGGCCATCTGGCGATGCGCAAAAAGACGCTCAAGGCATGGTGGTCCAAGAGCACCACGCAGCCAAAGGACGGTAAATTCCATGCTTACCTGTCCAGGGTGGCCGATGCCCATGTCAAGGGCGGGGGGCTGCACCCCCAGGTGGCCATACCCCCGGCGCTGACCATCGCCCTCATGGGATGGGTAGAGATGCGGGTCATGACCCAATGCCACTAAGTTAGGCGACTTGCCAGAGGTGGATCATCGGTGGCTCGTCATGTTTGCTCCCGATATCTTTGGCTCTTTTGATTCGGTATGAGTTGTGGCGTCCTCGTTTTACGACACGAGGG
>JBOHHD010000624.1:0-3444 GCA_050700515.1 Pseudonocardiaceae bacterium | reverse complement strand
GCGCAACTGCCGTTGATCGCGGCGATGACCGGCTTGGGCATCTCGGCCAGCGTGCGGGTGATCGGGTTGTAGTGCTCGGTGACGGCGCTCAGCGCGCCGGCCGGGTCGGTGCGCAACGTCTCGGCGTGCTCGGCCAGGTCCTGCCCGACGCAGAACGCCCGGCCGGCTCCGGTGAGCACCACCGCGCGGACCTCGGTGTCGTCGGCCACCTCCCGCAGCGCGGCCAGCAGCGCCGCCCGCAGCTGGTGGTTCAGCGCGTTGTGGCGGTCCGGGCGGTTGAGCGTCAGCACGGCGGTGCCTCCGGCGCGCTCGACGAGGACCCGGCTTTGGTCGGTAGCGGATGGTATTGGGTCATCGGCTGGCATGGGGTGATGCTAGCTTGGCGTCAACCGAACGATCGTTCCGGAGGATGGCGACGTGAGCCCGCTGCGCAGCTACGTCCAGGGTCGATGGCAGTCGCCGGCCGAGGACGGCACGCCGCTGCACGACGCGGCGACCGGCGAGGTGATCGCCCGGATCTCCTCGGTCGGGGTCGACATGGCCGGGATGCTCGACCACGCCCGCACCGTCGGCGGGCCCGCGCTGCGGGAGCTGACCTTCCACCAGCGCGCCGCCCTGCTCAAGGCACTGGCCGGGCACCTGCGGGAGCATCGCGAGCCGCTCTACGCGCTGTCCACCCGTACCGGCGCCACCCTCCGCGACTCGAAGTTCGACATCGACGGCGGCATCGGCGTGCTGTTCTCCTATGCCGGCATGGGCCGCCGGGAGCTGCCCAACGACACCGTCTACGTCGAGGGCCCGCCGGTGCCGCTCGGCAAGGGCGGCACCTTCCTGGGCCAGCATGTCGCCGTACCGCGGCGAGGGGTCGCGGTGCAGGTCAACGCGTTCAACTTCCCGGTGTGGGGGCCGTTGGAGAAGCTGGCGCCCGCGTTACTGGCCGGGGTGCCCACGGTGATCAAACCGGCCGGCCAGACCGCCTACCTCACCGCTGCGCTGGTCGAGCTCATGGTGGAATCGGGCCTGCTGCCCGCCGGCTCGGTGCAGCTGGTCTGCGGCGGTGTCGGCGACATGTTCGAGTACCTGACCGAGCAGGACCTGGTGGCGTTCACCGGCTCCGCGTCCACCGCCCAGCGGCTGCGCACGCACCGGGTGATCGCCGGGCGGGCGGTCCGGTTCAGTGCCGAGGCCGATTCGCTGAACTGCTCGATCCTGGGGCCGGACGTCACCGTGGGCAGCCCCGAGTTCGAGCTCTACATCACGCAGTTGGTCACCGAGATGACGGTCAAGGCGGGGCAGAAGTGCACCGCCATCCGGCGCGCGTTGGTGCCCGAACCGCTGGTCCCCGACGTGCTCGCGGCCACCGCGGAACGGCTGGCGGGGGTGACGGTGGGCAATCCGGCCGACCCGGACGTGCAGATGGGGCCGCTGGCCAGCCTGGAGCAGCGCGCGGAGGTCCGGCGCCGCCTCAAGGCGTTGCTCGACGCCGCCCGGCTGGTCGCCGGGGACCCCGAGCGCGTCGAACTCCTGGACGCCGACGTCGAACGCGGCGCGTTCGTCTCGCCGGTCCTGTTGCACTGCGACGACCCGGATCGGGCGGCACCGCACGAGGTGGAGGCGTTCGGCCCGGTGAGCACTGTGCTGCCCTACACCTCGGTGGCCCAGGCCGTCGAGCTGGCGGCGCGGGGACGCGGCAGCCTGGTCGGGTCGGTGATCACCGCGGACCCGGAGGTGGCCCGGGCGGTGGTGCTCGGCGCCGCCCCGTGGCACGGCCGGTTCCTGGTGCTCAATCAGGTCGACGCGCGGGAATCCACGGGTCACGGCTCCCCGCTGCCCCAGCTGGTGCATGGCGGACCCGGCCGGGCCGGGGGTGGGGAGGAGCTGGGCGGGATCCGCGGGGTGCTGCACCACCTGCAGCGCATCGCCGTGCAGGGCGACCCGGACCTGCTCACCGCGATCACCGGCCGGTGGATGCCCGGCGCGGCGCGAAACCGGACCGACGTGCACCCGTTCCGCAAGCATCTGGAGGAACTGCGGATCGGGGATACCGTCGTCGGAGGGCCGCGCACCGTCACCCAAGCCGACGTCGAGCATTTCGCCGAGTTCACCGGCGACAGGTTCTATGCCCACCTGGACGCCCGAGCCGCCGCGGCGAATCCGTTCTTCGGCGAGCGGGTGGCGCACGGGTACCTGGTGGTATCGCTGGCCGCGGGCCTGTTCGTCGACCCCGATCCCGGTCCGGTACTGGCGAATTTCGGGGTGGACAACCTGCGGTTCCTGGCGCCGACCAAGTTCGGTGACGAATTGAGCGTCACGCTGACCGTCAAGCAGATCACTCCCCGGGATACCGCCGACTACGGCGAGGTGCGCTGGGATGCCGACGTCACCCGTGGCGACGGTGAATCGGTGGCCCGCTACGACGTCCTGACTCTGGTGGCCAAAACGCCGGGCGGCACCACTTCGTGACGGGTCATGCCGGGAGGATGGCACATGGCGTACTACCGGCGAACGGGTGAGGTTCCCCCCAAGCGCCATACCCAGCATCGCAATCCGGCGGGTGGCCTGTATTTCGAGGAGTTGATGGGGGAGGAGGGTTTCTCGTCGGATTCGTCATTGCTGTATCACCGTTATCCCCCTTCGGCGATCGTGGACGCGGTGGTCTGGGAGCTGCCGCCCGGCGGCACTGTCCCCCAGCATCCCCTCAAGCCCCGTCACTTCCGGCTGCCCGCCTTGTTCACGGATTCGGCTCGCCAGGCATGTGATGTCGTCACCGGGCGCAGGCTGCTGCTGGGTAACGGTGATGTGCGGATCTGCTATGTCGCGGCAGCGGAGACCTCGCCGCTGTATCGCAATGCCATCGGTGACGAGTGCGTATACGTCGAGTCGGGCCAGGCGATGGTGGAAACGGTCTTCGGTGCGCTGCCCGCCCGGCAAGGTGACTACGTGATTCTGCCCCGGGCCACCACGCATCGCTGGGTGCCGATGGGGCCACCACCGCTGCGGGCCTACATCATCGAAGCGAACAGCCATATCGCCCCACCGCGGCGCTATCTGTCGCGATTCGGACAGTTTCTGGAGCATTCGCCTTACTGCGAGCGTGATCTATCCGGCCCCCCAGGTCCCTTGCCGGCCGAAGGCGTGGACGTCGAGGTGCTGGTCAAGCACCGTACGGGGGGCGGGCAGATTCTCGGTACCCGCTATGTTTGCGCACGGCATCCCTTCGATGTCGTCGGGTGGGACGGCTGCCTCTATCCGTTCACCTTCAACATCGCCGATTTCGAGCCGATCACCGGACGGATACACCAGCCCCCGCCCGTCCACCAGGTGTTCGAGGGTTCGGGTTTCGTGGTGTGCAACTTCGTGCCTCGCAAAGTCGATTATCACCCACTGTCGATCCCCGTTCCCTACTACCACTCCAATGTCGACTCCGATGAGGTGATGTTCTAT
>JBOHHD010000623.1:0-8299 GCA_050700515.1 Pseudonocardiaceae bacterium | reverse complement strand
GCCGTGGCCAGTTGCCAGCCGGTGTAGTTGGACACCCCGACGTAGCGCACCTTTCCGGCGCGAACCGCGTCCGTCACCGTGGAGAGCGTCTCCTCCAGGGGCACCGCCGGATCCCAGGCATGCAGCTGCCACAGGTCGATGTGATCGGTCTGCAGCCGGCGCAGCGAGCCGTCCAGGGCGGCCAGCAGCGCACCCCGGGACGCGCCTCCACCGAACGGTCCCGCGTCGCGGCGAGCCACCGCCTTGGTGGCCAGCACGATCTCACCACGGGGGATCACACCGGTCAGCAGCCCACCGAGGATGCGTTCGGCATCCCCTTCGCCGTACACGTCCGCAGTGTCCACCAGTGTCCCGCCGGCCTCGACGAACGCGACCAGCTGAGTGGCGGCCTCGTCGGCGTCGGTATCCCGGCCCCAGGTCATGGTCCCCAGCGCCAGCCGAGACACCCGCAGTCCGCTTCGGCCGAGGAGACGCTGTTGCACCGGCGCACGCTAGCGTGCCCCGGTGAGTTGGCTCGAAGCACTCGTCCTCGGCGTCGTCCAGGGCCTCACCGAGTTTCTCCCGATCTCGTCCTCGGGGCATTTACGGATCGTCTCGGCGGTCTTCTTCGGCGAGGACGCCGGTGCGGCGTTCACCGCCGTCACCCAGTTGGGCACCGAGGCGGCGGTGATCCTCTACTTCGCCCGCGACATCGGCCATTTAGTGGCGACCTGGTTCCGTGGCTTCACCTCGGCCCGGGTTCGCGCCACCCAGGACTATCGGATGGCCTGGCTCGTGATCATCGGTACGATCCCCATCGGTGTGCTGGGGGTACTGTTCGAGAGTCAGATCCAGACCTCGGGCCGCAATCTGTGGATCATCGCCACCAACTTGATCATGTTCGGTCTCGTGCTGGCTGCCGCCGAGCACTACGGGCGGCAGCGACGCCCGCTGGAACAACTCACCCTCCGAGACGGTGTCACGATGGGGCTCGCCCAGGCGATGGCCCTGGTGCCGGGCGTCTCGCGATCCGGAGGCACCATCAGCGCGGGGCTGTTCCTGGGACTGACCCGCCCTGCAGCGGTGCGCTACTCGTTTCTGCTGGCGATTCCCGCCGTGGTCGCCGCCGGCCTGTTTCAGATCCCCGACGTCTTCGCCCGGGAGGGGCCCGGCCTGCAACCCTCGGTCGCGCAGATGGTCGTCGCCACCCTGATCGCATTCCTCGTGGGGTACGCCGCCATCTCCTGGCTGCTGCGCTACGTGCAGCGTCACAGCGTTTACCTGTTCGTCTGGTACCGCATTGCGTTAGGGGTCCTCGTGCTGGCGCTGCTGACCACCGGGACGATCAGCGCGACCTGACCGGGCCGGTGCGTAGGGTAGCGCCGTGGGCACCCTGATCCTGCTGCGACACGGTCGATCCTCAGCGAACAACGCGGGGGTCCTCGCCGGCCGTACCCTAGGGGTGGGGCTCGACGAGCACGGTTGCGCCCAGGCCAAGGCATTGGTCGAGCACCTGGCGCAGCTGCCCCTGGCGGCCATCGTGAGTTCACCCCTGCAGCGGTGTCGGGAGACGGTGGCCACGCTGGCCGAGGCGCGTGGGCTGGAGGTGGCCCATGACGACCGGCTCATCGAAGTGGATTACGGTCAGTGGACCGGGCGGGAGTTGCGCAAGCTGGGCAAGGAACCGCTGTGGAAGGTGGTGCAGTCGCACCCCTCCGCGGCGGTGTTCCCCGGCGGGGAGGGGCTGGCCAGCATGGCGGCGCGGGCCGTGGCGGCGGTGCGGGACTGGGAGGCCAAACTCGTCGCCGAGCACGGGCCGGCGGTCCTCTGGCTGGCCTGCACGCATGGCGACGTCGTGAAGGCGGTGCTCGCCGACGCGCTGGGTATGCACCTGGACGGCTTCCAACGCCTCGTCGTCAACCCGGGTTCCATCAGCGTGGTGAACTACACCGAGACCCGTCCGTTCGTGCACCGGGTCAACGACTCAGGTGGTGACCTCCGCTCCCTGATTCCGCCCAAGCGCAGCCGTCGACGGCGCCAGTCATCGGATGCCGCGGTGGGTGGCTCCACCGGGACGGTCTGAGGCAGCCGCGACCTGTCGCGCAACGGGGTCGGCCCATGCCAATCGGGACCGGGTGGCCTAGTGTCAGCCTTGTCATGTCTCGGGTCATTCATGTCTTCCGCACCCCCGACCGCTTCGTCGCGGGCACCGTGGGCGAGCCTGGCGAGCGCGCCTTCTACCTTCAGGCCGTCGATGAGGCCAAGGTGATCAGCGTACTGCTCGAGAAAGAGCAGGTCGCGGTTCTCGCCGAACGGCTCGCGGCGTTGCTCGACGAGGTGGCGCGACGCTTCGGCGCCGAGGTCCGTCCCGAATCCGGGGCACCCGAGGACACCGATCCCCTCCACACTCCGGTGGAACAGGAGTTCCGGGTCGGAACCATGGGACTGGGCTGGGACTCCGAATCACAATCCATCGTCGTCGAACTGCTCGCCGTCACCGAGGACGAAGTGGACGAATCGGTGGTACTCGATGACACCGAGGAGGGCCCGGACGCGGTACGGGTGTTCCTGTCCCCGGATCAGGCCAGGGCTTTCACCGCCCGGGCCGTGCGGGTGATCTCTGCGGGACGTAGACCCTGCCCGTTGTGCGCGGAGCCGCTGGAAGCGGGAGGCCACATCTGTCCACGACAGAACGGTTATCGCCGTCAGGCCCAGGCCTGAGCGAGAAGGACGTGCTGCCCACCGACCCGGCGGCGCTGCCGCTGCTGCACGCCGGTCACATCGAGGTGACCAGCAGGATCGTGGACGCCTCCAACGCAACCCTGTTCTGCACGGTGCACTGCGACGGCGCCAGCGCCAGCGCCGTCTACAAGCCGATCCGGGGAGAACGCCCGCTGTGGGACTTTCCGGACGGCACCCTGGCCGGGCGGGAGGTAGCCAGTTGGTTGCTCTCCGAGGCCACCGGCTGGTCACTGGTGCCGCCCACGGTGTTGCGTGCCGGACCCCTGGGCCCGGGCATGCTGCAGCTGTGGGTGGATACCGAACGAGCGCACGACCTGGTCGATGTGGTACCCCTCGACGCGGTCCCGAATGGCTGGCGCCGGGTGTTGCGCGCCCATGACCGCTTCGGCGAACCGGCGTTACTGGTGCACGCCGACACCGAAGGCCTGCGCCGGCTGGCGGTACTGGACGTGCTGCTCAACAACGCCGACCGCAAGGGCGGACATGTGCTCGCGGGACGCGACGGTGCCGTGTACGGCGTCGACCACGGAATCTGCCTGCACCACGAGGACAAGCTGCGCACCGTGTTGTGGGGTTTCCTCGGTGAGCCGCTACCCACGGGGGTACTGGCCGTGCTCCGCCGGGTGCGTTCCAAGCTGGACGGCAAGCTGGGTACGGCCCTCACCGAGCACCTGACCTCCAGAGAGGTGCAAGCTGTCCGAATGCGTACCGAACAGCTGCTGGCCACCCAGGCCTTCCCCGCCCCGAACGGCAACTGGCCGGCGATCCCGTGGCCGGCTTTCTGAGACGCGGGCGCCGGGCCCCAGCCACGACCCGGCATTGGCCCCGGTCCTTCACCGCGCGGCTGACTGAGCCGGCCCCCGGTCCATTGAAGGTACTGCGGCTGATGTGCCAAGGTGGCTTCGCCGGTAGCACCGAAGGTGCGGACCAGATTCCGGTGGCCCTCGGAGCGCCGCTGCCGACCGGTGAGTCTTGGCTGGCCTGGCTCGGGCATGCCTCGTTCCTCCTTCGGCTCGGCGGGCGCACCGTGGCGGTGGATCCAGTGCTGTCCAACCGCATCTTCGGCACGGGCCGGCGGCTCACCCCGGCCGGGTTGAACCGGCTGCCACCGGTGGACCTGCTCCTGATCAGCCACAACCACTACGACCATCTGGACGCTCCGACGGTGCGTGCCTTGCCCAGGAACACTCCGGTGGTGGTGCCGGGTGGGCTCGGCCGGTGGTTTCGCTGCCGCGGGTTCACCGCCGTCACGGAGCTGGACTGGTGGGAGTCGATGAGCTTGGGCACGCTGGATGTGTCGCTCGTGCCCGCGCATCACTGGAGCCGCCGCGGCGTGTTCGATACCTGTGCCAGCCTGTGGGGTGGCTGGGTGCTCACCGCAGGTGAGCACCGCGTCTACCACGCCGGGGACACCGGTTACGGACCGTACTTCACCGACATCGGGGCTCGCTACCCCGGAATCGATGCGGCGATGCTGCCGGTCGGTGCCTACGCGCCGCGCTGGTTCATGCGCCCCATGCACGTCGACCCGGAGGAGTCCGTCCGGGCGGCGCACGATGTCGGGGCCCGGGTCATGGTCCCCATGCACTGGGGCACCTTCCCGCTCTCCCGGGAGCCCGTGCTCGAACCGCTCGCACGCACCCGAGCCGCATGGGCGCTCGCCGGACGAGATCCTGCGGATCTGTGGGACCTGGCGATAGGTGAGAGTCGCCCGCTGCCGATCCCCCAGCAGCCGCAGCGTTACCAATGACACCATAAGGGGGCAGGGGAGCCCCCTGGATGTGGGCCGATATGCCCGGGTTCTGTCACCGGACGTGGTAGAAAAATTAGCCGCTCCGCTTAGGAGTGAACATCTGGATTCGATCTACCGAAGCCGAGGAATCACTAATAAAGTAGCTTCGCGTCAATCATCGACCAGGAGACTTGACGCAGAATTCACATGATCCGAGCCGCGTCCGGGATGGCGCGCTGGTCAGTGAAATCACCAGTAAAACATCACCACCCGACTGTCTCAGCATTTCACTGGGAGGGCTGAATATGACGAATCCTTTCGAGGACCCGGACGGCACCTACTTCGCCCTGATCAACGATGAGGGCCAGTACTCCCTGTGGCCGACCTTCGTCGATGTGCCGGCTGGCTGGACCATCGCCCACCCCCAGGACACCCGGGAGGCCTGCCTTGACTACATCAATGAGCACTGGACCGATATGCGGCCCCAAAGTCTCATCGACGCCATGAACGAGCAGTAACAGCACAGGGAAAAGGCGCTATATCCAACGTAATAGGATCCCCACCAGCTTTATCCCCGGATGCGTCACGAGTGTCCGGCTCACCGCAACGCGTCAGGGATCTGGGGGACCACTCGCTTCGGCGGTCCATGGAGATCATCGCCAACGGATCGATCGAGGACTTCGAGGCGGTCACCTCCTGCACACACGCCTGAGAAGATCGTCACCGCATACGACGAATCCGAGCTCTCTCGTGAACCGAGATGCTGCCCCGGGCGAGGCGTGCGTAGCGTGGAGCCGTGGCCGTCCTTCCTCAGCTTGTATTCACCCCGCAGCCCGGATGTGTGCACCCTCCTGCCGGTCTGCCGTGCACGTTGGGTGCGCTGCGTGCCTCTGGGCACGTCCAGCGCGGTGTCAAGGGGGAGGTGCGCGCGAACCTGCTCGCCGCGCTCCGTAACGGCCATGACCCGTGGCCGGGCATTCTGGGGTTCTCCGACACGGTGCTGCCACAGCTGGAGCGGGCGCTGCTGGCCGGGCATGACGTGGTGCTGCTCGGTGAGCGCGGTCAGGGCAAGACCCGGTTGTTGCGCACATTGGTCGGGTTGCTCGACGAATGGACCCCGGTCATCGAAGGGGCCGAGCTGGGGGACCATCCCTACGAGCCGATAACCCCGACCTCGATCCGTCGGGTGGCCGAGCTGGGTGACGACCTGCCGGTGGCCTGGCGGCACCGCTCGCTGCGCTACACCGAGAAGCTCGCCACCCCGGACACGAGCGTGGGGGATCTGATCGGCGACGTGGACCCGATGAAGGTCGCCGAAGGCCGCAGCCTGGGTGATCCGGAGACGATCCACTTCGGGCTGGTGCCCCGCGCCCACCGCGGCATCGTGGCCATCAACGAGCTGCCCGACCTGGCCGAACGCATCCAAGTGGCGCTGCTCAACGTGATGGAGGAACGAGATATCCAGATCCGCGGCTACACCCTGCGCCTGCCCCTGGATGTGTTGCTAGGGGCCAGCGCCAACCCCGAGGACTACACCAACCGCGGCCGGATCATCACTCCGCTCAAGGACCGGTTCGGCGCCGAGATCCGCACCCACTACCCGCGGGAGCTAGTGGCGGAGGTCGCCCTGGTCGCCCAGGAAGCGGGCCTGGACACCATCGGCGCCGAGGTCGGCGACGCGCTGCTGGAGGTACTGGCCCGGTTCTCCCGGCATCTGCGCGCCAGCGCCGCGATCGATCAGCGCTCCGGTGTCTCGGCCCGGTTCGCCGTGGCCGCCGCCCAGACCGTCGCCGCCGCCGCGGTGCGCCGGGCCGCGCTGACCGGCGAGGACCACGCGGTAGCCCGCCCGATAGATCTGGAGGCGGTGCCCTCGGTGCTGCGCGGCAAGCTGGAGTTCGAGTCCGGCTATGACGAGCCCTCCGCGGAGCGGGACGGGCCGGGGGAGGTGCTGACCCACCTGCTGCGCCGCGCGGTGGCCGACACCGCCCGAGCCCGGCTGCGCGGGGTGGACCTGGCCCCGCTGGCCGAACAGGTCGCGGCAGGACACCAGGTGGTCACCGGTGAGCGGATACCGGCCAGCGAGGTGCTCGCCGCGCTGCCCGAACTGCCGGTGCTGCACGAGGTCGCCACCCGGCTGGGCGCGGTCGCCAACGGCCCACCCGGTCCGATCGCCGCCGCCGTGGAGTTGGCCCTGGAGTCGCTGTACCTGACCCGCAAGCTCGGCAAGGACGCCGACGACGGTCGGACCGTGTATGGGGCACGCGACGGATGACACCCGGGAACCGATACCGCTACGGGCCGTGGCACGGCGGCCCGGATCCGCTGGCGCCTCCGGCCGACCTGACCGCGGCGCTGGATGAGCTCGGTCGCCAGGTGATGGACGGCGCCTCGCCCCGGGCGGCGATGCGGGAGCTGCTGCGTCGGGGCGTGCCCGGCACCACCGGGATGGACGACCTGGCCCGCCGCATTTGGCAACGCCGAGCCGACATCACCCGACGCCACCGGCTCGACGGCACCTTGGCGCAGGTCCGCGAGCTGCTGGAGCGCGCCTTGGCGGCTGAGCGGCGGGCATTGTTCCCGGACCCTGATGACGAGGCCCGCTTCCGAGAGGCCCGGCTCGACGCGCTGGCCCCGGACACCGCCCGCGCCGTCGCCGAACTCGCCGACTACGACTGGCGCAGCCCCGAAGCCGCGCAGGCATATCAGGACATCCGCGACCTGCTCGGCCAGCAGCTGCTCGAACAGCACTTCGAGGGAATGAAGCAGGCCTTGCAGTCCGCCTCGCCCGAGGACATCGAGCAGATACGGCAGATGCTGGCTGATTTGAACGATCTAATTGCCGCTCACACCCGTGGCGACCCCAATACCCCGCAGCGCTTCGACGACTTCATGCGCAAGCACGGACAGTTCTTCCCGGAGCGCCCCCGCAATGTCGAGGAGCTGATCGACACGCTGGCCGCCCGGTCGGCCGCGGCCCAGCGGATGATCAACTCGATGAGCGCCGAGCAGCGCGCGGAGCTGGCCCAGCTCGCCCAGCACGCGTTCGGTGACCCTCGGTTGGCCGCGCAGCTTGCCCAATTGGATGCCCAGCTACAGGCGCTGCGGCCCGGCGAGGACTGGGAGGGCTCCGAGCGGTTCCGCGGCCAGGACCCGCTCGGCCTGGGCGAGGGCGCGCAGGCGATGAGCGATCTCGCCGAGTTGGACGCGCTGGCCGAGCAACTCGCCCAAGCTTACTCCGGAGCCCGGGCTGAGGACGTCGATCTCGATGCGCTGGCCCGCCAGCTGGGTGAGGCGGCCCGCGTCGACGCCCGCAAGCTCGCCGAGCTGGAGCGTGAGTTGGAGCGGCAGGGCTATTTCGAGCGCGCCCCGGACGGATCCCTGCGGCTCTCGCCCGCGGCGATGCGCAGGCTCGGCGCGCAGGCGTTGGCCGATGTGACCGACGCCTTACGCGCCCGGCGAGGGGAGCGTGAGCTGCGCCGGGCGGGCGCCGCCGGTGAACCCACCGGGAGCACCCGGGCCTGGGAGTTCGGTGACTGCGAGCCATGGGACGTTTCCCGGACCGTGCGCAACGCCGTGCTGCGCAAGGCGGCGCGGGGGAGTGGCCCGCTGCTTGCCGTCGAGGACGTCGAGGTGACCGACACCGAGCAGCGCGCGCGGGCTGCGGTGGCGCTGTGCGTGGACACCTCATGGTCGATGGTCCAGGACGGGCGCTGGGTACCGATGAAGCGCACCGCGCTGGCGCTGCACCACCTGGTCCGCACCAGGTTCCGCACCGACGCGCTGGAGCTGATCACCTTCGGTCGCCACGCCCGGCGGGTGGACATCGCCGAGCTGACGGGCCTGGAG
>JBOHHD010000622.1:0-11365 GCA_050700515.1 Pseudonocardiaceae bacterium | reverse complement strand
CGCGTGTCCTGCGCTCATGCACACCGTGTCGCGTTCTCATGCACGACCCAGCGTGCATGAAAGCGTGACACAGCGTGCATAAGGGCCAGACACGCCGTGCATGAGCGGCGGACACGCGGGGTGGGGGTTAGGTGAGTTCGATGATTACTTGGCGGTTCTGGGCGGCGGCTACGGGGTCGAGGTTGCCTGCCGCGTCGCGGTCGGGGAGGTAGGTGGGGAAGTCGCTGCCAAGGCCCCGGGCTTCGATCCGGTCTGCGGGGGCGCCCAGGGAGATGAGCAGCTCGCGGACGGCGGTGGCGCGGTCTCGCGACAGGGCGAGTCGGCCGGCTGCTTCGCCCGCCGAGGAGGTGGTGCCGGTCAGCACTGCGCGCTTGCCGCCGGTGATCTCACGCGCGTAGTCGGCCAGCACCTCGCGGGCCGTGGCGGGATCCCGGAATACGGCTTGATCGGGCAGGAAACCCACTGTGCCGTCACGCAGCACGGTGACTGACGGCAGTGGTCCGAGGGAGCGGGCCGCGATCGGGACGATGCTGACCGGCGGCAGCTCGTCCAGGGTCCGGGTACTGGGCAGTGGCGCTTGCACGATCTCGGCGCTGCCCCCCGCCGCGGTGACGATCGCGGTCCACAGTTCCACCAGCACCGCCCGCGCGGGCTGGGACAGCGCCTGCTGTGGCGCGGCGGTGTCGCCGAGACCGGTGAACACCACCCGGATCCCGGAGAGGTCGGGCAGCTGCTGTGTGCGGCGCAGCAGATCGACCACCTCGCTCGGGTTCGCGCTGAGCAGGGCACCGTCCTGGTCCTGGAAGCGCAGGGCGCCGGCGGTCTGCAGACCACTGTCGATCACGATGATGGTCTGCGGGCCGAGGGCTTCGGTCACCGAACGCGCGGCAAGGGAGAGCGCGGCGAGCAGATCCACCTCGGGACTGTCGGCGCGGGTGGTGTCGATGAGCTTGTTGAGCTGGGTGACCTGGTCCTGTTTGTAGAGCGGATTGTCGTTCGGGGTGGCGAGATCCAGGGTTTCCGACACGGTGGGGGTGCCGTCGGGCACGATGAGGGTCACCGGGGAGCCGAGGTCGGAGGCGGTGTCGATCTCGGACTGGACCGCGTCGATCAGGCTGGGGGCCACCATGTTGGCGTGCGCCCCCACGATGACGGCCAGCGCCCCCGGGGCACCGTTACCGCTTCCGGCGCCACAGCCGGCCAGCAGGATCAGCCCGAGAACTGATGCACTGACCATGCGCAGGTTCATCGTTGCAGTTCTCCGGGTTCTGTTCGGTGGGTGCGGCCGATGGCGATCTCGACGCCGTCAGTGATCATAGGGTTCGCCAGATCGCGGGCCAGATGGTGCTGGTAGTGGTGTTTGAGCTCGGCGGCGAAACCATCCTGCTCGGCCCGTTTGCCTATCCACTGCTCGGTGAGATGGGCTTCGGACTCACTGGCGCGTGCCATGTCGAAGCGCGCCACCACCACGTCACCGTGCTTTTCCACCAACGCCGCCTGGAGTTTCCGCACCCGGATGCGGGCCGCCCGCAGGTTCTTCAGGTAGGGGTTGTACCTGATTGCGCTGCGCAGCAGCACGACCATCCCGACGGCGAGCACGACGAGCAACCACCCGAGGGTGAGCGCGGTGGCCCCGATCCCGGAGCGCTCCAGCAGCGAGTCCCCCATTGTCAGATAGGCAGCCCGGATCTGCGCCACGAAGAAGGACACGCCACCCCAGAGCAGCGCACCGCTCACCAGTCCGGCGAGTAGCAGGCCCCGGTCGCGCCGGGCCCGGCGAACTCGGGCGACCAGTTCGCCGAGTTGTTTGGGGAGCAGGACGTTGACCAGGATGATGGACGCGGCCAGCACCGCGGTTTCGGCCAGCGAGCTGCCCATCAATTGGAACGCGCTGTAGTTCAGCCCGATCTCGGCGAACGCGGCTCCCAGATAGATCGCCCAGTCCTTGAGCGCCTCCCCACGACGGTTCTCGTCGATGCGACTCTGGGCGGGCCAGTGTCCGCCATCGTCGCCGGGTTCAGTACCCGCCACGATGGCGTGCATGCGGTCGCGATAGGCAGCCGCGTCGCGCAGCTCCTGTTCGAGGTGGTCTTGTGCCTTCTCGCCGGTGGCCTGGCTGCGCGTCGCGCCGCGGTGCAGCGCCGCAGCCTTCTGCCGATCGTTCTGCTGGCGTATCTCGGCTTCGGCGGACCATTGATGGTGCCACCGATCGATCTTGTGCTCCATGATCAGTGGATGGCCGTGTACGCCGACGTTGACGTCGTACATTCCGCTGGCGGCGTCCTTGCGCGCCTCGGACTCGACGAAGTCACGCAGCATGTCCTCGTCGACCTCGCGACCGGTGGCCGGGCCCGCCACAAAGGGCATGGTGGCCGGGTCCGCCACGACGGGCCTGGTGGCCGGGTCCGCCACAAAGGGCATCATGGTGGCCGGGTCCGCAATGGACTGCTCAGTGGGCTTGTCGGGCTGCGGGAATGGCACGTCAATCGCTCCTTAAGGTCCGCTGACCGGCGGTCAGCTAACCGGCGCGGGGGACTTCGACCCGGAAGGGATGCTCGATGGTGGTCGCCGATGTGCGGGTCGCGAACTCTTTGAGAAACCAGCGGTAGCTGTCGGCAAGCTCGCTGTCGACCTCCAGGGCGAGCAGTGGCAGGTCGCCATGAACCCACGGCTCCTCGGCCACCGGGGCGGCGGCCGAGAACGGCGGGTGGGGTGCGCCGGCCACTGTCCGGTTCGGACAGTGCCGCAGCAGCGCTGCCTCGTAGAGCCCCACCAGCTCCTGGTACCG
The DNA here is from genome assembly GCA_050700515.1 of Pseudonocardiaceae bacterium. Classification (GTDB taxonomy): domain Bacteria; phylum Actinomycetota; class Actinomycetes; order Mycobacteriales; family Pseudonocardiaceae. The sequence goes on along the minus strand of JBOHHD010000622.1, from coordinate 8,577 downwards.
GGTCAGATGTGCCCCGGCGGCAGCCCGGGCCACCTCGATCAGGTGATGCCGGACGGTGCCCAGCTGGCCGAGCTGCTGCTCGGCCAGGTTCTGCTCGGCGATGCGACGCTGATACGCCTGCGTCGCCGCGGCAGCCTGCCGGGCTTCGACGAGCCAGTCGGGAATTCTGTCCACCGGTCGCGGATCGGTATTCTCCGGTCTCGGTTTGGTCAACGTGGGGCTCGGCCGGGTGACCGGCTCACGACGGAATTGTTCGAGCACCGTGAGGAGCCGGATCGCTTCGACGTCGACCGGGACGATCTTTTCGTGTAACCACCCGCTGACCGACCGTTGACCGGTCTGCGCCTCGGCCCGCAGGGTGTCCAGGTACGGCCGGGGCTGGTCGGCATCGATGGCGCGCAGCCGGGCATCCCGGCGGCCGTGCCAGACCACCCGCCAGCGTTGCCACAGCCGAAGCGGGCGGGGAGCGGGAGGCTCCCCGGTGATGGGGGGCAGAAGCTCCATCGGCGCCTTCCTCTGTGGTTGTCCCGGTTCTTCGTGGGACCTCACCATGTGATACCTACGCGCGGCGGTCTTTCGTTACAGAGAGAACGCGATCAGGTGGCCCGTACCCTTAGTTATGACGCTCGGTGACAGCTTTGCTGCTGTGGAAACGGCGGCTGGGGACCTTCGCTCCTAGCGACGCGGCGCCCGGGATCCCCACGATGGAACCTGCGGCAGGCAGGCCAGCTCCGCATGCCGGCGAGGGAATCTGTCGTCAGGGAGAAGGGCCGCCATGACCGCAACGCGGACTCACCGTCGGCTTACCACGACCGTCAACCTCCCTGTCGTCGTCGCTGAGTTCCGCCTGCCCAAGATTCATCTCACGTCGATGCCGCTGCGCGTCCCCGGCCGCGGCGACCTGGCGGAAGCCGTTTCGGTGATTCGCGCTCGTTTGCCGTCCCCCGTGCGGCCGTACCCACGGTGACGGCCCTGATCAGTCAGACCCCCGTGCTGCGGACCCTGGTCGATTCCCTGTTGGGCCGGCGGGTGGCGGCCACGCTGCTCCAGGTGGGTGCCAAGGGCGGGAACGTGCTGGCGCAACAACCGATCAACCTGCTCATCGACTCGGTCGAACACTGGCTGACGCTACGCGAGGCGCGAGCCCGCTACGACGCCTGGCAGGAGTGGGAGGAGACGCTGTCGTACCGCGAAGGTGGACTCCGGGCAGACCCGGTGCCCGTACCCTCTCCGCGCTCCCGGACGAGCCGCTCGCCGAGGGGCCGGACACGTCGCTGGGTTCGGCGTTGAACCGAGAGGTGTACCTGCGAGCGGCCATCACCGCCGGCGGAGCCGGCATGGCGTGGCTGATCGGGCGGATGCTCACCACCCCCGGGCAGCGCAGCACCGTCGCGCTGGTCGCCCTGGTGACGACTCAGCTCGGCCAGACCATGGTGGTCTGTGGCCGCACACCGCTGGTGCTGGGCGCCGGGGCCGCGTCGTTGGCCGCTCCGGCCACCATTGTCGCCGTACCCGGGCTCAGCCAACTGTTCGGCTGCCGACCGCTGACGCCGCTGGGGTGGGCGATCGGCCTGGGCACCACCATGCTGGCCACCGCCGCGGGTCTGGTGACGGGGCAACTACTCGGTCCGTCGATACCCACTGTGATCCCCCCGGTGATCACCGACTCGTAACCCTGCCTTTGTCTGACGCTTGCTCAGGCGCCGGAGCGCCCGCGTGGCGTCGATGCAGATAGGCAATATCGAGCCATGAGAGATCGAGCTGGCGGATTTCTTCGCAAACGTTGTTACAGCTGCGGCTGTGGTGCTCCTGGAGCGCTTGGTCGCTTACCTCACCCGCACGGTGTTCACCATTGTCGACCAGCGTATGCGTCCAGCATGATTCCGCTGGACCTGCTCTGTGGGACTTGATCCCGTGGGATCTGTTCCTGTTGGACCTGATTCCTGTTGGATCTGTTCCTGTTGGGCCTGTTCCTGTGGGACACAGTCGCGTTGCGGCGGCTGTGGTAGGGGTGGCGGTGGAGGTGGTGGGGGCGATGGTGGCCGGGGTGAGGGTGGTTGGGGTGTCGGCTGGGGCGGTGGTTTCTGTGCGGCCACCTGGGCAGGCATCTTCCAGCTCAGTTTATTACTCACGCAATCCCCCTAAAGGTATGTATTTCACTTTCGGATGGATCCCCGCACCCCTCCGGCGACACATCCGTGTGTCGCACAGATAGTAATCGTTACGTGGGGTTCATCAAAAAGTCAACGATTCGGTAAACATTTACCAGGGAGACCGCACGAAGGGGGGAAATATGCTGATTAGCCGCGCTGAATTCTCGCTGTCGAGACTCTCGGGGCCGGGTGCGCCGCGAGCCCGGCCGTGGCGGTCGTAAGCAGGGAGGAAGTGCCCGCGAAGGGAGCCCCGGCTACCTAATGCTTTCGAGTGTCACTCGTTCGTGTTATCGTCGGTGACGTGCCTGCACTCACGCTGAAGCTCGTGGCGCGTCGCCACGTCGACTATGGGCGTACCCGCAGCATGATCTGTTCGCCGGCCTGACCCCACCCGACCTTTCGTACGCCGGGTGCGTGGTCGTGCCGGTTCCGGCGTATCCATGCCGTTCCGTTGTCACGTCGCGCCTCCGCACAGTGAGAACCGAGGACGCGTCATGCCACGCCATCGTCAGCGCGGATCGGCCGGGCAATCACGCCGGTCAGTGTCACCCGCCTCAGTTCTGTCCCGCCTCATCCAGGCCCTCGCCGCCCTTGTGATGATGGTGACCTTCGCCGCCGGGTGCGGTAGCGGCGGTGCCGACACGGGCGCCGCGCCCACCCTGCGCCTGGGTTATTTCGCCAACCTCACCCATGCGGCGCCCATCGTGGGCGTGGACAAGGGTTTCTTCAGTACCGCCCTGGCTACCACGGCGACTCAGGGGGCCACGGCGACTCAGGGGGCCACGGCATTGGAGACGCAGATCTTCGACGCTGGCCCTGCCACCGTGGAAGCACTGTTCGCCGGCGCCGTCGATGCGGCCTATATCGGCCCGAACCCGGCCATCAATGCGTTCGGGCAAAGCAACGGCGAAGCGATCCGAATCATTGCGGGAGCGACGTCCGGCGGTGCTCAGCTGGTGGTGCGGGATACCATCAACAATGCCCAGGACCTGCGGGGCAGAACACTGGCCACCCCGCAACTGGGCAACACCCAGGATGTCGCGCTGCGCGCCTGGCTCACCGGCCAGGGCCTGCGCAACAGCGTGCAGGGTGGCGGCGACGTCACCATCAGCCCGACCACGAACGCGGACACGCTGCAGCTGTTCAGGGACGGCCGGCTCGACGGTGCCTGGGTGCCCGAGCCGTGGGCGTCGCGCCTGGTACAGGAGGCCGGCGCCAAGGTGTTGGTCGACGAGCGGGACCTCTGGCCCGAGGGGAAGTTCGTCACCACCCATCTGGTCGTGCGCACCGAGTTCCTGACCCAGCACCCCGAGCGGGTCGAGGCGCTGTTGCGGGGACATGTCGACACGGTGACCTGGCTGGCCGAGCATCCGGATGAGGGGAAGACGGTCGTCAACGAGGGCCTTCAGACCCGCACCGGCAAGCCCTTGGCACCCGAGGTACTCGACCGGGCCTGGCAGAACCTGACGGTGACCCTCGATCCCATCGCGATGTCGCTGCAACGCAGTGCCGATGACGCGGTGACCGCCGGGACGGCGAAGCAGAAAGTCGATCTCAACGGGATCTACGAATTGTCGATCCTGAATCGAATCCTCACCGAGCGGGGTCTCCCGACAGTGCCCAGCGCAGGATTAGGGAAGGAATGAGAACCATGGCCGATCCGTCCCTCCGACACGCCGTTCCCCTCATGGGGCGCCGGCTCCCCGCGCCGGAGGGCAAGGCCGACTCGCTGGTCCTGCCCTCCAGCGTCCGGGTGCAGCAGGTGGTCCAGATCTTCGAACGCAACGGTCCGCCGGTGCTCGACCGGATCGACCTCGACGTGGGGCCCGGTGAGTTCGTCTGCCTGCTCGGCGCTTCCGGATGCGGGAAGTCCACCCTGCTCTCGCTCATCGCCGGCCTCACCGCACCCACCTCCGGGCATATCGAGGTCACCGTGGGCCGTCCGGCGCTGATGTTCCAGGAACCCGCGCTGCTGCCGTGGCTGACCGCGGCCGGCAATGTCGAGCTGGCGCTGCGCGCCCGGGGGGTGCGGCGGCGCGAGCGGCGCAGCGAGGCCGAGCGGTTACTGTCGGTGGTGAACCTGGCCGGGCAGGGCCGCAAACGGGTGCACGAGCTCTCCGGGGGCATGCGCCAACGGGTCGCGCTGGCCCGGGCACTGGCCCAGGACAGCCAGCTGCTGCTGATGGACGAGCCGTTCGCCGCGCTGGACGCGATCACCCGCGATGCCCTGCACGAGGAGCTCGCCCGGCTCTGGGCGGAGCAGGGGCTGTCCATCGTCTTCGTCACGCACAACGTCCGGGAGGCCGTCCGGCTCGGGCAGCGGGTGCTGCTGATGAGTTCCCGTCCCGGGCGGATCGTCCGCGAATGGCAGGTCGAACTGTCCCAGCCCCGGGCCATCGAGTCCCCCGGCGTCAGCGCGCTGGCCAGCGAGATTACCCATGATCTGCGAGCGGAGATCAGCCGCCATGGCCGTTGACGACCGGACTCTGGCCGAGCATCAGACCTTCGAGGCCGGGCTGGACGCCTTGGACGCGCCGCCCGCGCTGCCCCCTCGGCCCGGCCCGTGGGCGGTGTTCGTGCGCTCGGTGCTGCCTCCGCTCATCGCGGCTGCCGCGTTCATCGGTCTCTGGCAGCTCGCCTACCAGGCCCACCTCAAGCCGACGTACGCCCTGCCGAGCCCGCTCGACGTGCTCGACGTGTTCGTGGAGATGGTCGGTGACGGCCGGGCCTGGGAGGCGATCACCACCAGTGTCTCCCGCGGTGCCCTGGGTTTTTTGGCTTCCCTGGTCATCGGCACGCTGCTCGGGCTGGCAATGTGGCGCAGCGGTTGGCTGCGCCGCGCGATCGGTCCGTTCGTCAGCGGGCTGATGAGTCTACCGTCGGTCGCCTGGGTCCCGGCGGCGATCATCTGGTTCGGGCTGACCGACTCGGCCATCTACGCGGTGGTGCTGCTCGGCGCCGTACCGTCGATCGCGAACGGGCTACTCGCCGGGTTCGACCAGGTACCTCCCCTGCTGCAGAAAGTGGGACAGGTGCTGGGGCTGGGATCGATCGGGCGGGTCCGGCATGTGTTGCTGCCCGGCGCACTCCCGGGCTATATCGCCGGCCTCAAGCAGGGGTGGGCTTTCGCGTGGCGCTCCCTGATGGCCGCTGAACTGATCGCCTACCTGCCGACGCTGGGCCTCGGACTCGGCCAGCAGCTCGCCATCGGCCGGGAACTGTCCGCGATGGACCTCGTGATCACCACCATCGGCCTCATTCTGATCGTCGGCATCGCCATCGAGCTACTCGTCTTCGCCCCTCTGGAACGCCACGTACTACGCTCCCACGGCCTGGCCACAGAACGCACCACCTAATCCCCCACCCACCCCGGCGTGTCGGGCTCTTATGCCCGGTGTGTCCGCTGCTGGTGCCCGGTGTGTCCGCTGCTGGTGCACAGTGTGTCCGCTGCTGGTGCCCGGTGTGTCCGCTGCTGGTGCCCGGTGTCCGGTTCAGCGGGGCAGTTGCGGCCCCACCGGGGGGGTGCCGAACCGCGAGGACAGGGCGATTTCGGTGGCCGTGCCGTCCGGGTACAGCTGCATGATCGGCACCGCCTTGTAGTGCGGAATCACGTCCGTGCCGCCCGCCTCGTGCTGGAAGTAGATCCAGCCGCTGGCGCCCGGCACCGGTTGCGTCGCGTTGATTTGGTAAAGGCCGTTGACCAGGGCGTCGGCGACCGGCCGCGGAGTCTGGGGAGAAGTCACGTTCCTGGCAGCGGTCACCGCGGTCAGCACCGCGTCGTGGGCCATGATGGCGCTCCCGTCGGCCAGGGAATCGGGGAACAAAGTGGCGAAGCAGTGGGGGCACTGCCCGAATCTGATCACCGTCGCCGGTGAGGCCGATCTCGGATGATTGCGCCATGTCTGCGGGGACGCCAGCGCGGTGTAGAGCACGCGGAAGTTGGCGCTGTCATCGACCCAGAGCGGATGGGCATCGTGGGGCAGTGGTGCTGAGAGGCTGCTGGCCTCGTGGCCGCTGACGATCGTGAGTGGCGCGTCGGTACAGGGCCGTGCGGCGAGGTTGCTGAGCAAAGTGCGCAGGCCATCGCTACGACCCGCGAAGAACACGACCTTGGGGCGGATCGCGCAGATCGTGGAGATCTGGCCGGCCAGCGCGTTGCCGGCCGCGGATTTTGAGCTATCGAAATCTCCCTGGGCCGCGAGCAGGGTGTGCGCATTGTCGTTGGGAAAGATCTGGCGGTATTGCTTTCCGAGGTCATCGGAATAGGTGTCCTCACCTGCTCTGTCCTGCACCAGATATGCCTTGAGAGGTTCGGCGGCGCTGGCCGATCGCCATTCCTCGGTGCCTTTCAGATATTCAATCATTGCCGCCGACTCGTCCCTGTTGGTGGGGGACACCCGGAAGAGACCGGGTGCGGCCAGAGTGGTCGCGGTAATCGTCGAGCCGACCATGGGAATATTGTGCAAGGCGAGTTGATCGACTGCTTCCTGGGTAGATTTCGTGCTATGGCTGATTCCGGACACGGCCACCAGGCGCTCGTCGCTTTCGGGATCCGCCATGTCCACCAGTCGCTCGACGGTATCCGGCCAGTCCTGTCCGTTATGCCCGATGTCGGCGATGATGACTTTGATCAGTGGTCGGCTGGTGCCGAACTCGCCGTTGCCGTTCGGGTTGTTGGACCAGTACTGTGCAAGATAGGCGCCTTGGAGTTGATGTAAGGTGCCTACCTCCGTGTTCACTTCACCCTCAGCAGGGCTGAGCCGGAGCATGACCGCGATGCTGACCCATTCCTGCCCACTGTTGGTGACCCGATCGTTCTCCGCGACGATCAGTTTCTGTACATGTTCGAGGTTGTCGGCGAAGACTTTCCTCCCATCGGTCACCTGCCCGGTGCTTCCCAGTCCCTGCAATGCCAGCACCAGCACCGTGATGAGGCCTATGATGACGAGGCCGGCGGCAATCCAAGACCATTGCTGACGGCGCCGTGATATCCACGATCTGATCCAACTTACCTGCTGCGCACTGCTTCGCTCGCGATTGGTCACTCGACCCTCAAACATCGTGACTCACCGTGCCCATGCCGCTCGGTATATCTGTACTTGACTGTGAGTGTCCAGCTCACCTGGTTTGGCGCTTCTCGGTGAACAGTAAATACCTGTCGGGTGATAGTGACGTGAGCGGGAGTGTCAGGATCGTCTCGTTGTGGGCAAGCCACGCCGGATACGATGCAGAACGAAATCAGTTCATTACTTTCGGTGCCGTGGTACCGATAAATGGGCGTAGGGGCGAGCGTGCTCCTGCGCCGCCTCGCTGTGGACCGCGTCAAGGTTGCTGATTGTTCCGACTGATAACTCCCGGCAAGGACATCGGTCCCGGACCAGCCACACTCTGCCCGGCGCACCTCTTACCCAGTCCATGATTGTCGGTCGCGAGATGATGGCCGAGCAAGGGGAGGCCCGTGGGGGCATGGCCCGGTTGCACAACGCGCAGATCCAGACGGGGGACGCGGTGGCCGCCTACGGTGGCTTGTGGGACCGGTTGCAGACCGCCGCCCGTGATGAGCTGTCCAGCGACGCGTGCCGCAAGGCGGTGCGGGTGGCGGACGTCTACGTCACCACCAACGGCTTCCGGTACGGCTCACCGGTCCGGGACCGCTCGGCGCCGTCCTACACCGAGCTGGAATTCGTGGAACAACCCCGGCACCTGGCCGGACTGGCAACGGCTCCTCTCCCACATACTGACAACCACCGACGCCGGCCGGGCGCTCGATGACGCAGCCAACCAGGTCGCGGGGTTGCTCAACGCAACAGCCATTTACCTGCTGATCCGCGAAGAACCAGCGTCGAGCACATCGTCGATTAACGCCGAGGTCGTCGCCATACGGACGAGTTCAGGCTTTGGGCGGGTCTGGAGAGGTCGAGTGATCGGCCATGACTTCGGTGATGGCGAAGGTGTCGCCGATGCATTGGCGGGTGCCGGCGCCGAAGGGAATGTAGGCGCACCGGGGGAGCAGCCAGGCTGGCGAGTACAGGCGCAGGGTCTCGGTGACCACGCTACGCAGATAGTGCAGTTGGGCGAGGTTGGCATGGGTGATCGGGCGCTCACCGAGAACCCGCCGCAATTCGACGTGGATTTTGCTTTCGATCTCGGGGTGGTTGCCGATGAGGTGTAATGCCCAGGACATCGTTACGGCAGCGGTGTCGCCGCCGGCGACGATGAAGGTCATGATTTCGTCGTGGATCTGCTGATCGGACATTACCTGCCCGGTCTCCTCGTCGGGGGTCAGTAACGTCGAGAGCAGGTCATCGTGGTCAGCCGCGTTGGCCCTGCGATCTGTGAGGAGCCGGTCGGCGACGCGGTGGAGTCGCTTGAAAGCCTTGATGAAGTGCCGATTCCGTGGGGTGGGAATTCTATGCAGCCATCG
>JBOHHD010000621.1:0-5169 GCA_050700515.1 Pseudonocardiaceae bacterium | reverse complement strand
GCCGGCCACCGAGCTGGTGCTGCGCCACCTGCTGCCGACGGCGCAGGAGGGGCTGCGGCTCTGGGGGGTGGACGCCGAGGTCCGGGATCGGCTGCTAGGGGTCGTCGAGCAACGCTGCCTGACCGCGACGACCGGCGCGCAGTGGCAGGTCGAGACCGTGCACCGGCTGCAGGAACGCCGCCACCTCAGCCGCAGCGATGCGCTGCGGCAGATGGAACTGCGCTACGCCGAGCACATGCACAGCAATCAACCCGTGCACACCTGGCCGGCCCATGATTGACCTCCCGCTCTGGACCGCTTGTTCAGCGCGATCGCTCGGCGGGCACTTGTACGAAGCTCAGGCGCTGCGGGGTAGCGGTGTCGCTGCGGCGCTGTCCAGCTCGGCGCGTTCGTCGAAGGGAAACTCGACCAGGGCCAACACCCGGCTGGCCATGAACCGCGCGGTACGCACCGGGGTGCCGGTCCGAGTGACTTCGATGACTTCGACGACGCCTCGGCCGTAGGTGGTCTCGACTCGCCGGCCGGCCCGGGTGGCTTCGATCTCATAGGTTCGGGTGGAGCCGCCTGCATCGATCACGATCTCGATCCGATCACCCTTCATGACGTGCCGTCCTTCGTGGCTACTGCTGCTCGGTAGGGAAGGGGGTCCGGGCCGGGCGCTGGTCGCCTCGCGGCGCGTGGTACACCGCAGCTTCAGCCGAACGATCGTCCGCGGTGGCGATTATCTCTTGAGACCCGGGGACACAGATCGCCCGGCCCGGACAGTCTGTACAACCACCTGGGTGCCCCGGTCATTCCCGCCTTCCGTCCGACCGGGGACTATTCATGTGATGACCTCGTCAATCCCTGCGGCCGGCGTCCAGCGGCTGGTGGTCGTCGGCTTGCCGGCCGATGTCCTGGGATGTGTGTCCCGGGTCAGCAGGTCCAGCCGAATCCGGGAGGGTCCGAGCGGCACCACCCGGACCCGGTCCACCCCGAGGCTGTAGGCGATCGCCGGGGCGTGGGCAGTGAATTCGTCGGGAGTCTGACCGGGCAGGATGTGGATTTCCGCTCCCGCCGGGGGGCCCGCGATCATCGAGACCACCTGCGAATGTGCATGATCGGATCGCCACCGACACCGAAGTCGGTATGGGTCAGCCCGAGTCTGGCGATGATGTCCTGCACCCGCCAGGCGAGTAGCTCGTCTCGACAGGGGTGCCGTCGCTCCGGAGCTCGGCTGTGACGCCACGCCAGGGGGTGCCGTAGCCGGGCGAACCAGGGGACCGTCACCGCAGAGACCTCTCCACCCCCGTCTCCGTGCGGGTGGTTGATCACCACGTCGGGCCTGGGCTGCAGCACACTCACGTAGCCGGTGTCCGACCACTGCACCAGGTAGGCGGTGCCCTCAGGGCCGTCGCGGACCCCCCGAATCGCCCCCGCACGCATCGGCTGGTGCCGCAGCTGAGACATGATCATGATCTCATCACCGATATGGGCGGTCATCGGTTCCTCCTTCGGCGTCGAACCGGGATGCAGTTGTCCCTCCAGTGTGCTCCCGTCTCGATTGGCCCGGGGTGGGAATGACCTAACTTCCGCCGGCAAGGTTTCGGGTGATCGGCCCGCCAGGGGACCCGGCCCTACCGGCCCCTCAGTCGCCGGCGGTCCGACCGGTGACGGTCAGCGTGCCGAGGGTGAACGACAGCTGCCCGACGTCCGTCGTAGGTAGCCGGAGCATGCACTGGTAGGTGTAGCCCTCACCGGGCATGAGCTTCTTGTTGGCGGGGGTCATCGTCATCGGCACCGTGGCGCCGTCGAATCGCGGGGCGTTGGGACCCAGCTCGCCGGTGTTGACGGTGATCGGCGCGGCGGTGCCGTTGACCAGCGCGATCGTGAACCGTACCCCGCCTTTGACCTTCTCGGGGGGAAGCACCGTCACCGACAACCCGGCTGGGCCGACGGCGGGTTCGGCGAATCCGATCGAGGTGACCGGGTTCGCGGTCGTCGATGCCGGCCCGGGGACAGGTGAGGGCGCCGTCGTTTCGTAGGTGATCGGCTTCGCCTCCGACCCGCCGGCGGCAGCCGTGACCCAGGAGCCGAGCAGCACCCCGAGCAGCGCCGAGACGATGACAGGGAGCCACACAACTGATGACGGTGCGCGATGGCGGCCGGTAGTGGCCACGAAACCTCCTCAAGCTGAAGTCTCGCGGACGCTCTCACACGACGGGGACCGACCAAGGTCGTACCAACCGGTCGGGGTATCTGGTTCCTGCCGGTCGAGGGACAGAATCCCACCCGGTTGAGCCGGCACCCGGTCAGGACATTTGAGGTGAGTCGGGATCCCGGACTTGGCGGCTCTCGTAGAGTTCCCACGCGCGTCGACGTGACTCCTCGGCCCGTCGCCGCGCTTCCTCGCGCACCAGCCTCTCCTGCTCTGGGGTGGCCCGATGTTCGGCGACCGCTATCTCGGCTGCCACCCAGCGGTCCTCCTCCTCGCGGCTGGCCACTTCTGCCGGATCGAAGCGTGGATCGTCGGGATGCCGGTACCGGTAGTAGGGGTTGTCCACGGACAGACCGCCGCTGAACCGACCGTAGGCGCCGAGGAAGAGCAGGAGCATCCCGGCGACGAAGCTGAAGATCACGTTCGAGATCCGGAACGCCAGCAGGTTGTACTCGGTGGTCAGGACCGCGAGGTTGAACAGACCCGAGAGCAGGAAGAGGACACCGACGATCGCCGTGACTGTCGAGGCGATCCGGCCACCACGCAACGCGGCGATGATCAGAATTCCGCCGACCACGAGCGAGATGGTCGCGAGCATGCCGTTCGAGGACAGCCCGAGCACGTCCTCTCCCTGGTCGGAGAGGAACTCCAGGCGGTTGACCAGACCAAGGGTTCCGAACACCCCCAACCCGACACCGAGCCCGGCTGCGCCGAGGCGGTGCACGAGGTCCAGCTCACCCCCTGGCGTGATCCTCGACACAGTGGCTACGGTACTATTAAGGATTGCGCAGTGCACGCATTTTTCAGCAGCTAGCTCACGGCAAGGGGCAGACGTACTTCGAAGAGGCAGCCGGGCCCGGCGTTGCGTGCCTCGATCCGCCCTCGATGTGCCTCCACGAGCCCGCGGGCGATGGCCAGGCCGAGTCCGGCGCCAACCGGTTGTCCATCGGCCGGTTCCCGGGTGCGGGCCGCGCTGCCGCGGTAGGCGACGTCGAACAACCGCGTCAGGTCGGTCTCGGGGATACCACCGCAGCAGTCGGAGACCCGTAGCCACGCCTCGGTGCCCTCCACCCCGTAGGTGACGACCACCGAACCGTCGCTGGGGGTGTGGCGGATCGCGTTGGACAGCAGGTTACGCACCGCGCGGGCCAGCTCCGGATCGCTGCCCCGCACCACCGGGCTGCCGCCCGGGCGGGCCAGCAGGCGCACCCGCTTGCGTTCCGCGATTGCCCGCTCCGCGGCGATGGCGTCGTCGACGATCTCACTGAGCGCGATCTCGGTGACGGACAGCGCCAGCGCCCCCGCGGTGATCCGGGACAGCTCGAAAAGGTCGTCGACCAGCACCGAGAGCCGCCGAGCCTCCCGGTCGATGTCGTGCACGTAGCCGCGCACCTCATCCGGCTCGACGACCACCCCGTCGGCGAGTGCCTCGGTCATGGCGCGGATCCCGGCCAGCGGAGTACGCAGGTCATGGCTGATCCAGGCGACGAGCTCGCGGCGGGACGCCTCGGCGCTGCGTTCCCGGGCTCGTGCTTCGCGCTCCCACACGCTGTGCCGCGCCAGCGAGCGCCCCAGCAGCACCGCAACCGGGACGGTGACCACGGCCACCAACCCGCACACCAGCACGGTTCGCTCGAGTTCCGGCGTGTACATGAATCCGCTCACCCCGACGACGCCCGCGATCGTTGCGGCCAGTGGTACCAGGACCAGCACCAGCACCGCGGTGGTGATCGAACGGTGTCGAACATGGTGCAGCAGCCAGGCCCCGAGCAGCGCCGCCACCAGTGAGCAGCCCAGCGCGTAGGGCGCGAGGGCGATCAGCACGACGCGCTCCCACTTCGAGGGCTGGGGTTTCGGGAGCGGGGATCGTAGCGGTACCCGACACCCCAGACGGTGACGATCCGGGCCGGCTGGGCCGGATCGAGCTCCACCTTTTCCCGCAGCCTGCGTACGTGCACGGTCACCGTCGAATGATCGCCGAAGGACCAGTCCCACACTTGTTGGAGCAGCTCGGCGCGGCTGAACGCCTGCCCCGGGTGGCGCAGCAGGAAAACGAGCAGGTCGAACTCCCGGCCGGTCAGTGCGAGCTCGGTGCCGTCTCGGGTCGCCCGCCGGGCGGGAACATCGACCGACAGTTCCCCGTCGGCCAGCATCTCGGGCACCATGTCGCTCCGGGGTGAGGTGGCTGCTCGGGAGCGGCGCAGCACGGAGGCCACCCGCAGCGCCAGCTCGGCGGGGCTGAACGGCTTGGTCACGTAGTCGTCGGCACCCAGCTGGAGCCCGGTGATCCGGTCGGCCTCTTCACCCAGCGCGGTGAGCATCACCACCGGCACCGCCGAGCGCGACCGCAACACCCGACACACCTCCAGCCCGTCGATCCCGGGCAACATGAGGTCGAGCACCACGAGATCGGGTTCGTCCCGCCCGGCCAGTGCCAGCGCGAGCTCCCCGTCTCCGGCGACGGTGACCGTGTGCCCGTCGCGCTCCAGGTAACGGCGCACCACATCGCGGATGGTCAGATCGTCGTCGACGACCAGTACCCGCCCCGTCACGTTGTTCATCAGCACTCCGGATCCCGCCGGTGGGCGCGCCACCAGCGGTAGGCGTACACCAGTGCTGAGCAGGCGAGGAGCACCCCGGTGATCAGCAACCAGCGCGACAGGTACGGGGCCGTGGACAGGCCGGTGGCCGCGGTGTAGGTGGCCTCGGGCAGGCCGAGGATCAGCGGGAACCACAGCAGCCCCAGCAGCGCCGAGAAGGCCAGCGGAACGCGCAGGTGGTTGCGCCAGGAGACCACGGGCCGGGGGCGTGGTCGGGCTCGGCCGCACACTGCCGTGTCGGCCAGGGTGTAGAGCGGGTAGAGCCCGAAATCATGCGCGATCGCCGCGGCGACCAGCCATAGCGCGATCGCCGGCCACGGCCCTGCCTCGACCACCTGGACTGCCACGTGGGCCGTCAGGGTGAAGCAGGCC
>JBOHHD010000620.1:0-5201 GCA_050700515.1 Pseudonocardiaceae bacterium | reverse complement strand
ACTATTTGTCTGCGTCAAGAAGCGCACCCGCTCACACAACTGTCCTCGCCCGGCCATTCGCCTGGATAAAATTGAGGATGGCATTGCGGCATTCTACGTCCGATTCCAACTCACCGAGAAAGCAGTCGCAGCCGCCCGGCTAGACGTCCGGGCGGACATGGCGGCGCAAGTGGCTGATGCCCATCAGCATGCCGAACGGGCCAACAAGCGACTGGCCAGCCTGCAAGACGAACGTACCCGCGTCAGCGTTTCATCAGTGCGAAGACGCCCCACCCGAGGTATTCGCGCTGGTATCTGGTGTGGCGTGTGGGGGCGGTGGTGAGTTCTGTGCGCATCTCCTCGGCCAGCTCGTCATCGGGATTGGCGTCGAGCCAGCGGCGGATGTTGAGCCATTGGGCCGCGGCATAGCGGTCCCAGCTGTCCTGATTGGCGAGGACCATCTCCACGACGTCATAGCCGAGGTCGCCGAACTGTTCGATCAGCTCGGGGAGCGGGAGGAACTCGTCCTTGCCAGTGGCATTGCAGCCCTCGATGGTGGCCTGGTCGGGGGGTTCACGGCGCCAGTACGGTTCACCGATCAGCATCGTGCCGCGGGGGCGAAGGCTGCGCCGGAGGAGTTCGACGGTGCCGGGTACGCCGGCACCGATCCAGGTGGCGCCGATGCAGGCAGCGATGTCGACCGGCTGGTCGGCGATGTGGTTTGACGCCTCCTGCCCGAACGCACGCTTCTGCCGTTGGTCGTGTGTTGTTACTGTGCTGGGAAGGTGGTGTTGTTGTGGAGTGTTTCGTGCGCGACAAGTACGCCGCCGACGAAGGCTGCTGGCATGACGATGATGGCGGCTAGGGGGATCGCGCACAGCAGGGTCGCGGGTGTGCCTAGTCCCAGCGCGAGGGCGCGTCGTTTGCTCAGCAGTTCCCGGCGTTGTTTGAGGTTCAACCCGCGCCGGTAGAACGGCACCGCGACCAGCTCCAGGGTGAGGAACCACGCGGTCACCAACGTCAGCAGTACTGGCACGACGGTTTGCCCGACCACCGGGATGAATCCCGCGATGAGCAGGGGGATGGTGAACATCAACGACCGCAGTACCAGCAGCACACCGTCGCGAAGTCCCCGTCCCAGCAGCCGCCACCAGGACATGTTCGCCTCGGTGGATGCGCCGCCCAACTCGTCGTCCGTCTTCTCCGCGATGTGTTCGTAGAAGGGCCCACCGACGGCCAGTGTCAGCGCGATGAAGCTGATCAGGCCGATAACCAGCGCCGCACCGCACAGTGCGACGCCGACGGCACCGCGGACCGTCGCCCGCCAGCCTGGCGCCCAGCCTTCCGCGAAGGGTGTGACCAGCGCAGCCACGTCATCGATCCAGTAGATCAGGGCGATCATCCCGCCGAGCAGCAACAGCGTGGTCAGCACCGCGGGCAGCGCACCGATCAGCAGCAATCGCGGTGACCGCACCAGAAGGCCCAGGCCACGCCCGAACAGTCGAACACCAGTGAAGAAATCCCGCACGGACTACTTCTACCAGCGGGCCCGATCGCTTGCCCGCTGTTGCGGGATAGGTCGCACGCCTCTCGTGGAGGGTGATGCCGGGACACGAGGGCTCCCCGTAGGCGACCAACGAGCGCAGGAACGCGCCGAGTTCGCGATCGGAACTAACGTCTCTGCTGTACCGGGGTCCGCACGGGGTTGTGGCCAGCCGGAGCGCGAGGTCGAGGAGATCTGGATCGGGATTGCTGTCATCCGGACCTCGGCGAAGGAAATCAACACGGCCACGAGTGCCAGCCAGGCCAGCAGCAGTGCCGCAGCAACGAGATCAGCAGATCCCACCCGCCCCAGCCGGTCATGACCGGCCCCGCCCCAGCCGCGACGCTTCATCCGGAGGCCCACCTGGGACAGGTTCGGCCCCGGTGGGCCGGGCAACTTCCTCCCACCCAGCTAACACGACGACGCTTGCTCGACCATCTCACACGCAGCCTGATCAATGTCCGTGGTACGCAACCCGTTACCCACCGATCGAGCGCAACGCACTCAACTGCCGATGTGCGGGCGTTTCTGCCGGCGGCGAACGGGCCTACAGCGGGGCGGTCGCTCGACGATAGTGGGGAGCATGAGGCCCGAGGGAACTCCGGACCAGCAGGGTCAGCTCATCGATCTTTATGCGGCGTTCAACAGGCGCGACATGCCAGTGTTGCTGGCGGCCATGGCACCCGACGTCGTGTGGCCGAACGGCTGGGAGGGTGGAATCCTCCGTGGCCGTGACGAGGTGCGTGACTACTGGACGCGCCAGTGGGACCAGATCGTACCGACAGTCAGCCCTATGGGCTTTCGTCTCGAAAGCGATGGTCGCATCACCGTGGCTGTGCAACAAGTCGTGCGCGACAAAGCAGGCACGATTATCGCGGACGGAACCATCACACACGTCTACCGTTTCGTCGATGGTTTGGTGACCGAGATGGAGATCCTTGAGTGCCGAGACGGCGGACGCGTCATTGAGTAGCTGAGCGCGCCACCACGCCGCCGCGCCGGTCACCAAATCTCCTGCAAGGTGCTGCATGGACCTGGGCTGCGCTCATGTCGTTGATCTCCGCTGGGTTCTCGTCCACTTCTGCTGCTGATCGGACATTCCAGTGCGCAGACATCTGTTGTGTCCGCACCGAAAGCAGCAACAAACAGACTCCTGGAACCGCCTCGCACCGCATCCAGTACCGGTCAGGCGACCGAGCGTTCAACGAGACCTGCCACCATCGTGACCACAAGCCACCTGCACGTTCGTACCGGGAGAGCTGACTGAAGCAACGAAGATCCAAAACGCCCAAGCCACCTTGTCTGACTGAAACACCGAAACGGCCTCTGACCAGGGCCTTCACCACGGCACGAACACGCAACTAGGACTCGGCTTATGAAACCCCTGGTCAGGGCAAGGTTGAACTTATAGTGGAGATACTCACCGCTTACTCGCACTCCCCGCAAGCCGCTGAACTGCGGCTTTGCCACATCGCAATGTTCACCGGCCCCGTGCGCGCCGCGCTGGTCGTGGCCGCGTCGTGCAGAGGTGCGGTCACCGGCCGATAGTGCCCGGGCCGCTGCCGTTGGGCGGAGTGGTCCTGGTGAGCTGGGTGAGGAACTCGATATTGGTGTGGGTCTTGCGAAGACCGTCGAGGAGCATGTCGATGGCCTGTTGGCTGTCCCGGCCGGCAAGGGCCCGGCGCAGCGCGCGGGTGGCGGCGAGTTCCCCGGCGGAGAGCAGCAGCTCCTCTTTGCGTGTGCTGGTCTGGCTCACGTCGACGGCGGGGTAGACGCGTTTGCCGGCGATCGCGCGGTCCAGCCTGAGCTCGGCGTTGCTGGTTCCCTTGTATTCCTCGAAGATCAGTGTGTCGCCGAGTGAGCCGGTTTCTACCAGCGCGGTGGCGAAGATGGTCAGTGAGCCACCGTTTTCGATATTGCGGGCCGCGCCGAGGAACCGTTTCGGTGGCACAAGGGCGGTAGAGTCCACGCCGCCGGACAGGATCCGTCCGGACGCGGGTGCGGCCAGGTTGTAGGCGCGGCCCAGCCGGGTCAGTGAGTCCAGCATCACCACCACGTCGTGGCCCAGCTCGACCAGGCGTTTGGCGCGTTCGATGGCCAGTTCGGCGAGCGCGGTGTGCTCGCGGGGTGGGCGGTCGAACGTGGCGGCGATCACCTCACCGGGCACGGCGCGTGCCAGGTCGGTGACTTCCTCCGGGCGTTCGCCGGCCAGGACGAGCATGAGGTGGCATTCCGGGTGGTTCTTGGTGATGCCGTGCGCGATCGCCTGCAGTACGGAGGTCTTGCCGGCCTTCGGCGGCGCGACGATCAAGGCCCGCTGTCCCTTGCCGACTGGCATGAGCAGATCGGCCACCCGGGTGGTCAGGGCGTGCGGTTCGGTCTCCAGCCGCATCCGCTCGTCCGGGTAGAGCGCAACCAGTTCGGAGAACGCCGGCCGGGACGAGGCGTGTCGCGGGTGCTGCCCGTTGACGGTGTCGACCTGGACGACGGTCGCCCAATGCTGGCCCCGCCCGGCTGGGCGGGCCCTGCCGGTGACGGTGTCGCCGCGGCGCAGCCCGTGCCCACGGACCTGGGCGAGCGGGACAAGGGCGTCGTGCGGTCCGGCGAGGTAGCCCTTGACGCGGACGAAGGCGCGGTCATCCACGATGTCGAGGATCCCGGCCACGGGCAGCAGCGAACCGTCCTCACCTGGCTCGTGGGCACGGCGGGTGCCGGCGTGCGGACGGGAGATGTCGTTGTCGTGCATATGAATGTCTTCCTGGGCTGGTCAATCACTGAGTGTGCGGCGATCGGGCCGGGACACGCCGGCTCCTGCCGCGGAGGGTTCCCGCTCGTGCCGGGAACGGCTTCACTGCGGAAGCCACATCCGGCGGTGTGGGCGGGAATCTGAGAACTTCGTGGGAATCTGAGAACTTCTGTGGGGGCATGTCGTCTGCCTGCATCCACAAGAAGGAGACGTTCGCTACGTTAGCTAATCGGTAACCGGCGCGCAACAGGATTCCCAGCCGGTTGGTTGACCCGCTCCGGGGTGCGTGAGGTAACAGGGCGACGGGCGCACACACGGCGGCCCGGCTTGAGGCCACCGTAGAGGACATCCTGCCGGTCGCTCGCGCCCGGCGCCCAGCAGCCAGCGACCCGGCGGGTCGCGGCAGCCTTCAGCGAGCTGGCCCTGGCGATCCGGCCAGACGGGGACCAAGAAAAGGAACCAACAGCCCCTCTTACCTCAATTTCGCATAATGCAACAGCGCCCACCCGAGCGCTACTGCGGTACATCACTGCTGTACCGGACGAGCAAGAAACCTTCCACTTCACAGTAGACGCACCCTGAACTGCGTGGATGTGCTTGTTGCCCACTCGCGCGGGTGGGTGAACGCCTCGCCGTCGATCCGACCACCGTGCTGAACCGCCTGCGGGAACGTGGCGTCAGCACTCGTGACACACAGAGGCGACCTCGGTCTTGAAGCACTGGCGGTTCGCCGGTGCTCCATCAAATGGCGGCACCTCGAACCGATCCTCCACGCGATGGCTACTCTGACGCCTTGTGGCAAGAGGTGTTCTGAGGTCCGTGGCGCCGTTGACCGGTCGGTGGCGGATCGTGGAGATGAGTGGGTGGGACCGCGACGCTATCGACCTGGTCGAGCCAGGTTTCATCGAATTCGCCGGGGACGGGACCGGCCAG
>JBOHHD010000619.1:0-12052 GCA_050700515.1 Pseudonocardiaceae bacterium | reverse complement strand
TGTTGACCGGTCTGCGCGGGGCGCGCAAGACCGTGCTGCAGGGCGCGCTCCGGACGCTGGCGCTGCGCCAGGGCTGGGGGGCGGGCAAGGTGGAGGCCCGGCCCGACGGCGGGCTGCGCCGGCCGCTGTCGGCGGCGCTGCACCGCGCGATCCGCGATCTCGCCCTGCGCCACCGGTCACCGGGCCGGGTTGAGGAGGTGCTCGGGGTGCTCAAGGCGTTCGCGCTGCGGGCCGCCCCGGAGAACGCGAAGCTGCGGGACCGCTGGCAACCGGGCATCGACGTGCCGGTCGTCGCGGGCCGGGCCGACTCCGGGGACATCGAGATCGACCTGGTGGAGCTGTTCACCGAGGTCGCCGAGCTGGCCGGCGACGTCGGCAGCGGCGTGGCACTGCTGATCGACGAGATGCAGGACGTCGCGCCCGACGACATCTCCGCGCTGTGCGCGGCCTGCCACGAGATGTCCCAGGCCCGGGTGCCGCTGGTGGTGGTCGGGGCCGGCCTGCCACACCTGCCCGCCGTGCTGAGCGCGTCCAAGTCCTACTCCGAGCGGCTGTTCCGCTACGTGCGGATCGACCGGCTGGATCGCGACGAGGCGGACCGGGCGGTGGTCGCGCCGGTCGAACGGGAGGACGCCGGCATCACCCCGGACGCGCTGGACGTGCTGTTCGAGACCTCGGGCGGCTATCCCTATTTCGTCCAGGCCTACGGCAAGGCGGCGTGGGACGCCGCGCCGGCCTCACCGATCGGGATCACCGACATCCAGGTGGCCGCGCCCGAGGCCGAGGCCGAGCTCGCCGTCGGATTCTTCGGTTCCCGTTACGAGCGGGCCACCCCTGCCGAGCGGGAGTACTTGCAGTCGATGGCCGAACTCACCGGTGGCCGGGACGAACCGATCGGCACCGCCCAGGTGGCCGAGGACCTCGGCCGCAAGCCATCCTCACTGTCCCCCGCGCGGGACAGCCTGCTCAAGAAAGGGCTGGCGTATTCGGGAGAGCGCGGCCAGATCGCCTTCACCGTGCCGCACTTCGGCCGCTTCCTCCTGGGCCGTCCTGCGGACTGATCCTTGGGACCTGATCCGCTGATGAAGTGCCCTGTAACGCCTTGCGGGCCTGCGGCGATTCCATAGTCAGCCCCGCGATGCTGTCAGACCCCCGACCAGGCAGCCTCGCGGGGCCTTCCCGTATCTCGATGGTGGCGGCACGTACTCTTTTGTCCGTGCCCGACAGTAAACTCGAGATCCAGATGCTGCACGACCGCGTCATGGTGCGGGTTGTCGGCGAGCAGGGCGAGCGTCGGAGCAATGGTGGCATCGTCATCCCGGCCACGGCACAGGTGGCCAAGCGGTTGTCGTGGGGAGAGGTCTTCGGAGTCGGACACCATGTGCGCACCGTCCAGGTGGGTGATCGGGTGCTGTTCAACCCTGATGATCAGTTCGAGGTCGAAGTGCGTGGGCACACCTACCTCGTGATGCGGGAACGGGACCTGCAGGCCATCGCGAACGAGCGGCCCGAGCATGGAACCGGACTCTACTTATGACGTCGACGAGGACGGCGGACAACGGCAGGATCGTGGGGCTCGTTGAGGAGAAGAGGGTGCGGTGCCCGACAAGCCAGCACAGCACGAACCGATCACCCGGTTCGAGGAACCACTTCAGGACACTTTCGAGCCGGCTGAGCAGGTCGACGGGGCCGCCGGAGCGACCACCGACGAGATTCCACTGGTTCAGCCCTCAGCCGAGCCCTTAGCCCAGCCCAACCGACTGCTTCGCCGCAGCGGGATCGCCACGGCGGCCGTGTTCGTCCTGCTCGTGCTGGTCTATGGAATCGACGTCGCGACCTCCCGCGGCGAGGTACCGCGCGGAGTCACCGTGGCGGGCGTCGACGTCGGCGGGCTGGACCGCTCCGTCGCCGAGCAGCGGCTAAACGAACAGATCGAGCCCCGGTTGACCCAACCGGTTCCGGTGCGTGCCGGTGACGTGAACCTCACTTTGGATCCCGCCCAGGCAGGTCTCCTGTTGGACTGGCCCGGCACCCTCGACCAGGCGGGCCAGCAGCCACTGAACCCGTGGACCCGACTGACCTCGCTGTTCACCACGCGTGAGGTGGGCGTGGTGACGAGCGGAAATCGGGATGTGCTGACCGCTGCGCTGGAGCAACAGCGCCCGCAGATCGACCGAGATGCCGCCGAGGGCACCATCCGCTTCGAGGGCACCCAGCCGGTCGCGGTCGACCCCGTGCCCGGCCAGCGGCTGGACGTGGCGGCGGCCACCGACACCTTGCTCGCCGAGTGGGCCCGGGGCGGGACGGTGCAGCTCCCGGTGGCGACCCTGCCGGTGAGCACCACCGCCGAGGGCATCCAGCGCACGTTGCGCGACTTCGTCGAGCCGGCGGTGTCCGGTCCGGTCACGGTCACGGGTGAGGGTGGCGAGGCCGTGCTCACCCCGGAGGTGACGGCGACAGCACTGCGTTTCACCCCGGACGACAGCGGGGGCCTGACCACCACCGTCGACAATCCTGTGGTGATCGAGAAGCTGGCTCCGCAGCTCGCCGACACCGAACGGCCCGGCAAGGAGGCCGGGATCGTGATCGAGGGCGGGCAGCCGGTGGTGCTGCCGTCGGCCGAGGGTCGCCGCATCGACTGGGAGCGCAGCCTGGTCGTGCTGCCCGAGGTGTTGCGTGCGGACGGCATCGCACGCACCTTGCCTGCCGTCTACCTCATCGAGGCGCCGAAACTGAGCACCGAGCAGGCCAGGGCGCTCGGGGTCACCGGCCAGATCAGCACGTTCACCACCGGCGGGTTCGCCACCGACTCCGGAAAGAACATCCGCCGGGTCGCCGAGGAGGTCAACGGCGCCATCGTGGCACCGGGTGAGACGTTCAGCCTCAACGGGCACACCGGTCCGCGCAATGCCGCCAATGGCTACCAGGAGGCGGGCATCATCGACCACGGCCGTCCCAGCCGGGGCATCGGCGGTGGGGTGTCCCAGTTCGCGACCACGCTGTACAACGCCTCGTACTTCGCGGGCATGGTGGACGTCGAGCACAAGGAGCACAGCTACTACATCAGCCGCTACCCGGCGGGCCGCGAGGCGACCGTGTTCGAAGGCGCCATCGACGTCAAGTTCCGCAACGACTCGCCGACCGGCATCCTCATCCAGACCGGGTGGAGCCCCAGCTCGCTCACGGTGACGTTCTGGGGCACCAAGCACGTCAATGTCGAGTCGATCACCGGACCGCGCACCGACTACACCGAACCGGAGACCCGCCGGATCAGTGACGAGCCGTGCACCAGCACCGGGGGGTCGCAGGGCTTCACGGTGACCGATACCCGGGTGGTCCGCGACGCCGCCACCGGTGCGGAGATCAGCCGCAATACCCGCAAGGTCGTCTACCAGCCCCAACCCCGGATCATCTGCGAATGACTCCGCAGAGGGCGGTCCCAGCAAGCTCAGCCCAGTTCGGAAAGCCTCGGTAGGAGCTTCTCGGCGATCTGCTCGGCGAACTCGACCGGGTGCCGGTCCGGCATGGTCTGCACCTCGGTCACACCCAGCTTCGCGTACTGGGCAACGTCGGCCACGAAGGTGTCGATGTCGGCCAGCGCGGGCCGCGTGATCAGCACCGTCTTCTCGATGCTGGCGTAGTCCCGGTCCTCGGCGGCACAGTGTTCGCGCAGCACGTCGAGCTTGTGGGCGACAACCGCCGGGCTGATGCCGAACACATTGCACGCGTCGCCGTAGCGGGCCACCAGTCGCAGGGTCTTCCTCTCACCCCCGCCGCCGATCATGATCGGCGGATGGGGCCGGCGCAGCGGCGCGGGCACCGACAGCGTCTCGGTCAATTGGTAGTGCCGGCCGTGGAACGGGCCGTTGTCCTCGCTCCACATCTGCAGACAGATCTGCAGCGTCTCCTCCAGCCGCTCAAAACGCTCACCCATCGGAACCACGGGCACCCCCAGCCCCCGCTGCTCACGCTCGTACCACGAGGCACCGATACCCAGCCGGGCCCGGCCGCCGGACAGCACGTCCAGGGTGGTCACGATCTTGGCCAGCACCCCCGGGTAGCGGTACATCACCCCGGTCACCAGCAGTCCGAGGGTCATCCGGTCGGTCTGACCGGCCAGGTAACCCAACGTGGTGTAGCCCTCGAGCATGGGCTCGTCGACCGCCGCCATCCCTTCCATCTGGAAGTAGTGATCCATCACCGTGAACGAGGACAGACCTGCCTGCTCGGCAATCCGTGCTGTCTCGGCCAGCGTGGGTGCGATACTCGCGGGTTCGGACGGGGTCGAGTAATTCCAGTAGTGCAGGCCCAGCTTCATCAATGTCCTCCTGACGTCCTGACCATCCTGGCCCATCCGCGCCGGTCTGGCGGACCGGCCGTCCCCAGCCGGACGATCAGCCACTCGGCCAGCGGGCCGGGCGACGCTGCGGGGCGTCTCCCAGCTATCGGCCCGGCTGAATCTATCCAGTCACCGACCACGTGGGCAGGATCCACATGATCCACATCCGGTATTCCCCTGATCATGGATAGTCCTGAGCCTTAGTTGATCCACAGATACATCTCAGTTGTCCACATTCGCGGCCTGGACATACATCATCACAGAGCGGGAACTATCCACAGCTTGTCACTCGAAATTCCGAGTTCATCCCCAGGTGGGGACTTGCTGTACACATGGCGCTCCCCAAGCAGACTGGGCTATGTTGCGGGCCTTCGCTCCTCCGTGCTCTGCCGTAAGGGCACATGACCCCTTGTGAGGCTGCCAGGTGCTTCCCTTAAAACATGCTACAGCGCTTGATGACCTTCAACGTTACGTCGCGGAGATGGAGGAAGAGCGTGGCTTCAGTAACCGTGATGTTGTGCAACAGTGTCTCTTGTTGGGTGAAGAGGTGGGTGAATTATTTAAGGCAGTCCGCAAGCACAAAAAGATGCGAATTGAAACAAATTCCGTAACCGGTACTGTTGATGAAGAACTTGCCGATGTGCTCATCTATCTATGTGCGATCGCAAACCGATTAGAAATTAGCATTGACGATGCCCTGAGAAAGAAGGAAGCATTGAATGAAACTCGAACTTGGAAGTAATAGGATTGGGCATGGTTGCCTGTCTCACACTGGATAGTCTCCACATACCGCTCTACGTCTGAGCCCAGCGAAGGCGAAGTGTCTCGGAAAGCGCGTTTGCCCGAAATATGGCTTCTTTGCGCAATCCAGGTGAGCCATAACCATGTATAATCGAATATGTAACCGCCATTTTCCGTGGGTCCCACGCCCATGTACCTACGACCTGTCCGCCATAGACAATTGTCGGTAGTACCTCGCCAATCTGATTGAACGCACGTCTCGGTGGCAAATTCCCTAAGTACCGACTGCGGCTTTCGAAGTAAGCCTTTAACGCCACGTCCTCGTGTGCCAGAAAGTTCAGTTCGGGAGAACGGAGTTGTGGAAATTTATCTCGGGTATCTCGAAATCGATCATACTGATCACCATACATGTATAGCAGCGACTGACACCATGGGGCGTGAATCGCCACAAAATGGCGTGTGGATTCGTTCATTGCGGTAGTGATTGCTAATCGAGATAACCCTGACCACCATGCGACATCTCGCAATGATGCCGGTCCGTAGCGGTCGAAATACTCGCGAATCAGCTCACCGGTAGCTTTGTGTCTGTCCATCGACGTGTCGAGATCAGGATACAATCTTGCAGTCAGGCCAAACCTACGATTTTCTCGATTCCAGCGAGTTGTATCGTTCCGGTACGTCAACACGCCCCGCTCCCAGGCCAGCTTGAGTGCAAGCCGCACCTCGGCAACGGAGGTGCGTGGTGTCATGACCCGTGCTTCGATCGCCCGATGTGCCATCAGACCCTCTCGACCCAAGAGGTCGACTATGGCATCTACGGTACCTAAGATATGACGAACGCTAACGTTCGCGTTGCTAATCGCGCGGAGCGCATCACGTTCACGAAAATGCTGTGTCGCCCTGTGTGCCACCACTGCTAGTTCCAATGGAAGAGCATGCAACGTCTTACGCATGCATCGGACAGTGATCAAATCCGCATGAGTCTTTTTCTCGAATAAAGTCAGCGCGACGGTTGGTGACAGGCTACGAGCAATGACCGTCGTAAACGGCGATGGCAATCGGGCGGCATGCAGTCCAAGAGTGGCCTGAGCGATTCCCAGGACCGAGTCGAACTTGGTATCTTCAGAAAGTCCATGACGTCCAAGTAGCCAGTTCCACAGCTGCCGTGCTTCGCTGTCTTCAAGTGCATAAGACTCTAGGACCTTAGGTGCATCATGAACCATGGTGCGATGCTAACACATGCTTGACTGTAGTCTGTTTAGCTAGCCCTGTGCGTTCCAGCGATCCTCAATGAAGTCATGCAACCGGTGATACGATCGCTCGTTCTCCCGCCAATCCGAACTCGTTCCCCACCAATGTCGTTCGTTGTGATGAATGTGGAATTTGGACCAATCACCGTCCCAATCGGACTGTAGGTGAGTACCTCGGATACCGTAGATATCGGCCTGATCGTACACCTGCGTCCCGGGCAGCGGCACGAAGCGAAACAATGAAACACGCGAGATAGCCGAGCCCAACTCTCGCAACAGTTTAATCGTTTCTTCAGTTGTTTCAGCATCTTCACCCGGGAAGCCGTGAATGATAAATACCTTCGCTTCAATACCAGCCTCTACAGTTGCATGTATTGCCCGCTTAATTTGCTCTTGCTTGGTATTCTTACGCATCGCCTTGAGTAGACGTTCGCTCCCTGACTCCATGCCGTATTTCACTTCAATACAGCCAGAGTTCGCCATCTTGCGAAGCAGAGGCTCGTCAATGGTGTCTACGCGCGACAAAGCCGACCATTGCAAGCTCAGATCTGCAATACTGTCGCAGATATCGCCAACCTTATTCTTGTTGACGATGAAGTTGTCGTCAACGATTGCAAAACCCTCGATTCTGTATTGACTGATCAGATGCAGAAGTTCGCGTCGAGCGCTGATCCCACTTCGGTACTGAATTCGAGTCTGCCCAGCGGCGCAGAAGCTGCATGGGAAAGGGCAGCCACGACTGAACATGACGTGTGCCATTCGGCAGTCAGTGCCAGCGAGCCGATCCGAGATCACGAAATCATCGGTTTTCAATAGGTGGCGTGCGGGTAGCGGAAGCTCGTCGATGTTGCGCAGCAACGGACGGGCTGACCCGCGGCGCACTTCCGAGCCGCACCGCCAGTACACGCCTGCCACGTCATCAAACCGCTTGGTGTCTGCACGATCAAGTATCTCAAGTATCGTCTCCTCTGATTCACCATCAGCAGCGACATGTGCACGGAAGTCGTTGAGCGTGTCCAGGGGGTAGAAGTTGCAGTGAACACCACCGACCATAACGAGCGTATCTTTATTGATCGCGCTTCGATCTCTGGCCTCGCGCATGAATCCGTACGTGGCAGACGAAGCCAAACTGAAGCCGACAGCGTCGTAGTGCCGCAGCTCAAGGCAGGTTTTACGAGGAGTAACTTTCTTGACTGCCACGTTGTGGCCAGCCTGTTCGATGACAGCCGCAAGATAGAGTACGCCGAAGGGTGGAAATTCCTTACGGCGTTCTTTGAAACGCGTCATGTCGTAAACCTCAGGGTAAAGCAGCACCACCCTCATGATCGATCGTCCCTTGCTTCGAGAATCAAGTTTGTCAACACGTCCGCTACTTGATCGGCTGCGGCTGAGCCAATATCGTGTTCGTATACCGGGTAGCCAGTGCTTCGCAGGAACGATATCGCTTCCTTGTATATCGTCACTTCGCGACGGTTCGCATCATCGTTGTCGGTATGGAAACGGCTGTATCGCCCACGAGAACGTGCGCGCGTCGCGCACAACGTGGGATCGCCGAGCAAGATGAACGCAAGATCAGGTACAGTGATGCTCCGATAGATGCTCCAAACGTGATCGCGCTCGACACCGTCCAACAGGTCGAGCACCAACGACGACGGCACGTACCGGTCGCATACGATGATGGAGCCTCGTTCGAGAGCGTCACGGACCGTTGTCTGGTCATGATGGTACCGATCTGCCGCGACCAAACACGTCAGTGCCGCACCGTAAAATTGGTGAGTACCGTGCCGCGCCAATTCACCAAGCGAGGACGATGAGGGGGTTGCCGTGAGCATAACAGGCACGCCAGCCGCAGCAAGACGATCCCGGATCAACCCACTGACTGTGGTCTTGCCGACGCCGCTAGGTCCGTCGAGCGTGACCAGCAACCCACCACCGGGCGCCATAACTTCCGCCTCTCCCCACCACGCAATTCGAGGTTAGCTCACATTGAGAGTTGGTTCATCAGTGTCGGGCTCGTGCACACATTGAAAGTATGGATCTGCCTTCCTGCCTCCGGGAGGAGCACTAATGATCAACGGTCCGATCCAGGTACATTTCGGGAGCCACGTCTCACATAGCGATGCCGAAACCACCTATGGGAGGCAGATCTTGGCCAGATCAGCGGCGACCTTGACTATCCCGGCGTGGGTTGCGCTCACCCATGATCCGCACTCCTTCTATGAGTTTTTCGTGAGCCGAGCCCACACCCCAACGCGCTCCGTAGGGCAGGTTCGCCGCCTGCGGGGCTGGTCGGCGCTGCGCGTCGTGCGGCAGTCCCGGCATGGCGGCCGCGCCGGACAGGCCAGCACCGCGGCGAGCACCCGATGCCCACACACCGCCGTGTACCGACCGGCGTTCGCAGGCACGATCGCGTCTTCAGCGACGAGGTGCTCGCGACCGTCGTGGCAGCAGGTCACCGGTAGCACCACCACCCTGCGCCGGTCCCCGTCATCGCCGGTCAGTTCTGGCATGGCGGACCTCCACTCATGACCAGTGCTCGGCGGTGGTCGTCGCTTGGATGGAGCACGGCGAGCTCGGGGGCGTCAGGGGGATGGGCTCCCCGACCTCGTCGTGCGCAGGGACCAGCGCCTCGCCTACGGGGTTACCGCTGAGGGGAAGCGGCAGCGAGACAGCCGAGGGCTGGGTAGGTGTCATGCCTGGGTCGGTCGCGATCCTGGGTAGCACGGTGGGCTCGGTCGTCATCTCGCGCCTCCCCGGTACTCATCTTTGTACCGACTGTGATAGTTCACTACATCAGTGGGTGTGTCAACGAGATCCAGTAAACTCGCGAACGTCCTGCCTCATTGCCGGGTCGCTATGACTGGAAGGCGCCTGAGTGACCATCAACCCGTTCAATCCGGCGCCTGCGTACCTGCAGATTGCTGACGTGTTGCGCCAAAAGATCGCGGAAGGCGACCTGCCAGACGGCGCTGCACTGCCGTCGGTCCGGAAGCTGGTCGACGAGTTCGGCACCGCGCAGGGAACTGTGCGGCAAGCCATCGAGCAGCTCAAATCCGAGGGCTTGGTCGTGGCCCGGCAAGGCAGCGGCGTATTCGTCCGCACGCCGCGACGATTGCGACGCATGGGTTCCACCCGGCACCTGCGGTCTCGGCGAGCGGTCGCCACCGCGGCGCTGGAAGCCGAAGCGGCCGGGCAGGGCTTCGAGCGCTCCTCCGAGCTGACCGAGGTGACCAGCGTTGCCGCGTCGGCGCCTGTCGCGGAGCGCTTGGGCGTTCCCGAAGGCGCCAGCGTCGTAAGCCGAAGCTACCTGTTGTCGATCGACGGCGAGGTGGCCCAGGTCGCCCGTAGCTACTTCACCCACGAGCTCGCCGACGGGACCGCGCTGGCCGAGCGGGTCAAGCCGGCCAACGGCACGCACGGCTATCTGGCCGATGAATTGGGGATCGCACTCGATATCGCCGTCGAGGAACTCATCGCCCGGATGCCGACGCCCCAAGAAACGATGACTTTGCGCCTGATCCCCGGCACGCCCGTCGTCGAACTCATCCGAACGATCTACGCCAAGGATGAGAAACCTGTCGAAGTGTCGGTATTCGTCTTCGCAGCCGACCGCCACAGCTTCACCTACGTCGTCCCCATGGACTGAGCGGCTCACTGGAAAACAGACATCCGCCAACCAGTCCGACATAGCCTTCCCGAACTCACCTAAGCCAAGCGCAGCTATCAAGGTAGCCGTGTGTGGTCTGCTAAATGTGCCCGGGAACAGACCACACACAGCTATCTTACTTGAGTCGGATCGTTACCATCAGACCTTCGTGATCCGTCTTGTCAAGCTGGATTATCCTCCTCGATACGAACTCGAAATGCCCGGACGCCATTACGTGCTGCACGTTTCCGTCGCCCTTCCAGAAGAAGCCCCCTGGCACACATTTCTGAACATTCGTCTTGCTACCTTCCTTGTACTTCAGGTTGAAGTTCCCAGCGACGATCGTTGACTGTCGGCGAGCGTGGTCGGCGGCGTACTCCCGTAGCTCCTTGCACTGCTCAAAGGCGATTTCACCGGCCTTCGAGATCAGGTGTGTGGTGCAGAAATTGAGCCCCTGGTACTCGGCGCAAGCCATCACGCGAATCTCTTTTGAAGACGTTTTCTGTGCAGTGTAGGCTCGGTTCAGATTCCGCACCTGGTCACCGTGATTAAGAACAAGAAGTCCAATTCCATAGTCTTCTTTCTCGTAGCTGGGCCGCTTGCCGTCTACGTTTTTACACTTGTAGTTCGTTGTCGATCCATCATCGTTTCGACTGAGAACAGAAAGGGTTTCGGTCTTCTACTTGGTAGCCGGTGGCCTGGGCGATGGTGGCCACGTCCTTTCGGCAGACCTCGTTCAGGGTGATCACATCCGGCTTCGGCTCCATCTCTGCAATCTTCGAGATTGCCTCAGGAACTGAGTGATCGTTGTTGTACTCCTTAAAGCACTCCGAGTGGCCGCCCTTGCAGAGATTGAGCTGTAGCATCGTGATCGTCTTTGGTTCCGCCGCAGCGACACCGGTGGTGGTTGTCGGAGCCAGCACGCCGATGGTGATTAGTAGCGCGGTGGCCGCCGTTTACATGAGACACCGATGGGAGATTCCTAATAACGTATACATACCTAACCTCCTGGAAGGTGAGATTTCGAAGGCATGAGCCCGGGCTCGGTGGTGTCTTGGAACCTGAACCAGAATCCCCACAGCCCACGCTACGGGATCAAGTACCCGGCGGTGGTCCAACTGTCGGAGACATGTCCCCAACATGCCTGATACGCTGCGTGCCCGAGCGAGCACGTTGGGGAGGGAATCGCTGTGTCCGAATCGGCCGCAGCCGACAAGTTCGACTGCATCACCTCGTCGGCGCACCTGGGGTCGTTGCTACGTCGTCTACGAGGCCGCAAAACCCAGCAGAACATCGCGGACCACGCCAAACGTCACAACTTCTATGTGCATAGACCGGACCTGTCCGCCATCGAACGAGGACATCGCCTCCCGACCGCCAATGAATTGCGGGGGATTCTGCACGGATGCGGGCGCATCGATCTCTTCGACGATCTCGACCGCATCCGCCAGCAGCTCATGTCGGATCCACCGATGTCCAGCGGGTCGCCCCGGGAGGCGAGTCACCCGCAGGTGAGTCACCCGCAGGTAGCGCCACCAGATCCTGCTGATGAAGCAGGGCTCGGTGTTCGGTCACCGGAGAAGGACAACCCTGGGCGTGGTCGAACACTGGTCATCGCGGTATTCATCGCAGCCGCTGTCGCGATCACGACCGTCGTGATTCTGACCGGCCGTACCACGAATGCGGTAACGCAATCGGCTGGGCAAGATTCATCGACATCCAGCGTTCCACTGGTTCAACTCGACATACCGGCGGCTATTGAGGCGGCGCGCGAAGCACCGCTGTGCGCCGAGAAGATCGTCCCCGACTCCGGTGTGGCGTCGACGGTTCTTGCGCAAGACACCGGCCCAGCCGACGCGGTAGACCCCAACCGTCTGATCGAGCTACGCGCCCACCACGATTCGCAGCACGGTTGGATCGCATGGGCGCACCTGGCCAGATCGGCATCCGACCGGGATCGACTGTGGATGGACTGGAGCTATCTTCCTTTGCCGACCGAAAGGAATCAGTGGCGGCAATGCGGACCGCACCCCCTTAGCTCCGGCCCGGACAGCCCCGCAGTTAAAGCAGTTGATT
>JBOHHD010000618.1:0-18431 GCA_050700515.1 Pseudonocardiaceae bacterium | reverse complement strand
GCGAAAGCCGGGGTCGGACACGGCGGGCATCCCGGCATCGGTCACCAACAGCACCGTCTGACCCCCGCGGATCGCGGCCACCAGCGCCGGGATGCGGGCGGCTTCCACCGCGTCGTAATGCGCGACCACCCGACCGCCGATCCGTACGCCGAGCGCCGCCGCCAGCGCCCGCAACCGCCGGGTGTCCTCGGCAGCGATCACATCCGCTGAGCCCAGCGCCTCGGCCAGACGCGGCGAGGCATCCCGGGAGTTCCCCAGCGGGGTGGCCGCCAGCACCAGTGCCCCTGCATCCGACGTGCCGGCAGCCGAGGGCGCGGAGTCCGGCAGAGGTTGCACAGAGCTGAGCCTACGATCGGTCGAGTGACCACGACCCGGGAGCCGAGCCTTGGCGACCCGCTGACCAGCCTCGGGCAGATCTCGGAAAGACCGGCCGAGCCCGCCCGGTGGCTCGTGCCGCGCCCGCTCACCGACCGGACCCGGGGCTGGGTCGTCGCTCTGAGTCTGACCCTGCTCGCCGGTCTGGTACGGCTGTGGAACCTGGGCCATCCCACTGACAAGGGCACCCCGGTCTTCGACGAGAAGCACTACGTGCCGCAGGCCTGGCAGATGATCCGCAACGGCGGTGTGGAGGACAACCCGGGTTACGAACTCGTGGTGCATCCGCCGGTGGGTAAGCAGCTCATCGCGCTGGGCGAGCTGCTGCTGGGCTACAACGGTTGGGGATGGCGGCTGTCCGCGGCGCTGGCGGGCGCTGTCTGCGTGCTGCTCATCGTGCGGATCGTGCGCAGAATGACCCGCTCCACGCTGTTGGGCGCGATCGCGGGGGTATTGCTGATCGCCGACGGGGTCAGCCACGTGCAGTCCCGGATCGGCATGCTCGACATCTTCCTCGCGATGTTCGTGCTCGCGGCATTCGGCTGCCTGGTCGTCGACCGGGAACAGATCTACGCCCGGCTGGTGGTCGTGGTCGGCCAGGGTCGCGTCGATGACACCGCTTTCGGGCCCCGTCTCGGGGTGCGATGGTGGCGCTTCGGAGCTGGAGTGTTGCTGGGGCTGGCCTGCGGCACGAAGTGGTCCGGGGTGTACTACCTGATCGCGTTCGCCGCGATGAGCCTGCTGTGGGATGGCTGGGCGCGCCGCGCCGCAGGTGTCCGCAGACCCTGGGTCGGCACCCTGGCCCGGGATTTCGGACCGGCATCCTGGGCGATGGCGGCAGTGCCGGTGGGGACATACCTGGCGACGTGGTGGGCCTGGTTCGGCAGCGAGACCGGTATCGACCGGCACGCGGTGGGTAACCAGATCGGCACGGACGCCGTCGTGCCAGGGGCACTGCAGGCGCTGTGGTACTACAGCTCCCAGGTGCTGAGCTTTCACGCCGGGCTCGTGACGCCCGCCGAGCCGCACCCGTGGGAGTCCAAACCGTGGAGTTGGCCGATGGGGCTGCGGCCGATGCTCTATTACTACGAGTCCGGCGCCGGCGCCGCCGGCTGCGGCCGGGACGATTGTGTCAGCGCGGTAATGCTCATCGGCACGCCCGCCCTGTGGTGGGTCTCGCTGCCGGTACTGGGCTGGGCGCTGTGGCGGGCAGCCAGCACACCGGACTGGCGTTACGCGGCGGTGCTGACCGGCTACGCCGCAGGCTGGCTGCCGTGGCTGATCAACATCGACCGCCAGATGTACTTCTTCTACATGGTGCCAGTGGCCCCATTTCTGGTCATCGCGATCACGCTGGTATTGGGCGAGGTACTCGGCCGAGCCGGCGACGGTGCCGAGCGTCGCGGCACCGGGCTACTCGTGGTATCGCTCTACGTCGGACTCGTGGTAGCCAACTTCGCCTGGCTCTGGCCGGTCCTCACCGGCAGCTCGATCACTCCTGAGCACTGGAACTCGGAGCTCTGGCTGCGCTCCTGGCGATGAGCCCCCCTCGCTGGTCAGGCCAGCAGGATCGTGTCCCCCTCGACCGTGATCGAACGCTCGGGGAGCGGTTTCTTCGCGGGGCCGCTGACCACCGAACCATCCGCGACGGCGAACTTGCTGCCGTGACACGGACAGTCGATGGTCCCGTCCTCCACCTTGTTCACCGTGCAGGCCTGATGGGTGCAGATGGCCGAGAAAGCCCGGAACGTGCCGGACTCCGCCTGAGTCACCACGACCTCCTGAGCTGGGAAGACCTCACCACCGCCGACCGGGATGTCAGCCGTGCTGGCCAACGCCTCACCCCCAGCGGAGGACGCAGCCCCGGGGGGCGCTGCCGAGGCAGGTCCCTGCTCGGATGGGTAACCACCGGGGGTGGGCTGCCCGCTCTGATCGCCGTAGCTGCTGCATCCGGCGAGCGTTGCGGTAACCGCCAGGAGCCCCGTCCCGGCCACGACAGCGCGCCGGGTCACCGGGAATTCGGGGCCGTGATTCTTGTCGAGCGGCATCGTCACTCCTTACCGGCCGGAAGCTCCGGCCATGAATGGGCGCCACAAATGTGGGATCACAAATGTGGTATGGGAAATCAGAAACGTCTAAACGACCAAGCCGAACGTCGTGAAAAACCACAACGATGAGGTCAGCCAGAGACCGATGAGGCTGGAGAACACCAGGCCCCCGATCACGGGGAGCGCCCAGCCGGGCAGTCCGTGACGGGTCAGCACGAGCATCTTCGTGACGAACGCGCCGAAGAAGAAGCACCCGAGTAGCGAATGAATCAGCACCCGTGGAGTGCCCGACTGGAAGCCCAGCGCGTACAGGCAGTGCAGCACCACCGGCACCGTGAGCAGCACCGCCACTCGCCCCGACCAGCGGTGCAACGGGGCGACCCGGGGGCCACCTGGCAGCTTGCCCTCCATCGCCAGCGCCGAGCCGAGCTGGACCAGAGCGAGCAGCGAGGCCACGGTGGTCAGCCACGACTTCGCTGATTGCGCCCCGGAAAAACCCGCGATGCTCACGGCGATCCCGGTGGGCTCGTGCAACCGGCCGTAAACCCCGAGCCCCACCGCCACCAGAGCACCTGCGACGACTGGCATGAGAATCATGCTCCCGGTGGAGGCATGCGCCCGATGGGTCGACGTGGGTGGCTGGTCGGGATGGACCGTCATCAGTGGTCCTCCTCGTCGGAATTCGTCAGGATGGCGGATTGGCAACGTTGTCGGCACCGTTCACCGGTCGGGGCACGATCGTGGATCCGCCGACCTCGACACTGCTGAGCTGGTAGGGGTCGAGCGCAGGGGCCGGGCGTGCGACGCCCCCGATGTCGGCGATCCCCACCTGGCTGCCGTCTTGCAGCACGATCCAGCCGATTCGGGCAGGTGCGCCATCGACCGTCCCTTCGCCCTGATAGAGGCCGGCGGGTCGCTCGGCGCGTTGCGCCGCGTACGGCCATTGCTTGCCCTGCACCCACAGGGTGCCGAACACCGCGTCGCCCTGGACCGAGCCGTCGGCCCTGGCGTCGTCACCGCCCTGCAAGGTCAGTGCGCCGTCGGTGATGGTGCCTTCCAACCAGGATTCGACCTGTTCGCCGTCACAGATGTAGGCGGACGCCTCATCACCGCGCACCACGATCGCGATCGTCGCCTCGTTACCACTGGTGCGCCCGGCATAGGCCGGTTGGTCGTCCTCGGTTGCAGGTGGTGGCGCGGACAGCTCGTCTGAGGGCGGGGTCGTATCGGCCGTTGGCGGCGTCGTATCAGCCGCTGTACCAGCCGCTGGTTGCTTGCCGCCCGGTGGCAGCGCGACTACCGGGGCCTGTCCGGTTGCCACCGAGCCGGTTATCCGGCCGGCATTCTGGGTCTGGGCGGCAGTCCTCAGGTTCACGACAAGGAGCACGGCAGCCAGCGTGGCGACGGCAAGCAACGTGATGATGGGACCGCGGTATTTCATGATCGCTCCTCGGCAGCGGCGGGGCGGCGCTCTGCGGCGGCGCGTCGCCCTGTGCGGTTCGGGCACATGGCTCGTAAGAGGGAAATCATCTTCACCCCGCCGGGAGTCTCCGCGGAACTTAAACCGCTGCTACACCCACGGAGAGCCCGACTATGGCACCGGGCAGATACAACTTCTATCACCCATAGTGATGATCCTCCCTCACGGCAACACTTTCGAGGCTATCACGGGGCCTTGTAACTACGGATAGTAATATTTTGGCCAATCCAGCCTGAGTGAACTACTCATTGCCGAGGAACGTATGTTCTGAGGTCGAGGACGGCGTCACCCCGCCGAGACCACCCCGACGAAGGAGGCGGTCCGATGATCAACCGTGCTGAGCAACCTGCTCGAATCCGCCCCGTTCCACGGCAACAGCGGTCCGCCGACCACCCCGATGAACGTCGCATCACCGATCAGCCCCCGAGTTGCGCCCCCTCGGTCCGTACCAAGCCGGTCCGGCGCAGCGTGGATCTGTCTCCCGGTTACCATGCCAGACTCACCGAGTGGTGCGCCGAGACCGCCGAAGAGATCGGGGCCCGGGTCACCGGGCAGGCTGTCATCCGGGCGCTGGTGGCACGACTGCTCATGGACGAGCGTCTCGCCCAACGGATCCGTGCCGATCTACGCATCAGTACGTAAGCGGGATAACAGGGCGCTCGGCGGGCACCGCAGGCCGCAGCGAACGGTATGATCCTGATGTGCCACCGTCAACGCCGCTGCTCATCCCCGGTTCCCTCCGTGCGGGAGTAAGTCAGGGATGAGCCAGCTTGAGGTACTCCGGGAGCACCAAGGAGATGTCGCCATCGTCTCCTTTCGCGGCGAACTCGACTATGCCGAGATGCACACCGCACAGGACGAGATTCGGGCGGCGGAGGACAAGTCACCTGCGGTCGTGGTACTCGACCTGACCGGCCTGGATTTCATGGATTCCAGTGGCGTCCGGGTGATCCTGCAGGCCGACAATCGCGCCCGCGAGCACGGCAGGCGTCTCACGCTGATCATCGGTACCGGTCCGCCACACCGAGTGCTGAGCATCCTCGGCCTCACCGAACAGCTCGACGTCATACCCGACCGAGCGGCCGTGCTGCGCAGCTGACTACGGCCGTTGTGGCGAGGTGGCTGCTCACAACACCCGGGCACCGGTCTGCGTGCACGAATACCCGCCGAGCGCCTCCACCGACGCGCGGAACTTCTCGTCGGCGAGCAGCTGCCACAGCGGGGTGAGCAGGTTGCTGTCGTGGGTCTCCCGGCTCAGCACCAGGTCGTAGGGCTCCTGCACGAGCGGCACGAAGCCCAGCCCGAACGCCCGGGCGGCAGCCCGGATGCCCAGCCCGGCATCGGCCCGTCCCGCGGCCACCGCCCCTGCGACGGCAAGGTGGGTCTGCGCCTCCCGCTCGTAGCCAGCCACATCACCGGGCGTCATGCCGTGGCTGCGCAGCTCGTGGTCGAGCAGTACCCGGGTGCCCGCGCCGGGCTGTCGGTTGACGTAGCGCAGTCCCGGGCGACCGAGATCCTCGACGCCGGTCAGCCCCAGTGGGTTGTCTGCGGCGACGATCAAGCCCTGTTCCCGGTGGACCAGCCGGACCACCGCAACATCGAGATCGCCCAGCACCCCAGGCAGGTAGGGCAGGGTGTACTCGCCGGTGTCGGGATCGAGCAGGTGTGAGCCGGCGAGGTGACACAGTCCGTCGCGCAGCGCCATCAGCCCGCTCAGCGAACCGACCGGGGACGGCGCGATCGTCACGCCCGGGTGGTGGTCCCGCATTGCCGAGGCGGCGAGATCGAGCGCCAAGTCATGCGACCCCATCGCCACGATGGTGCGGTCGATCTCGGCCAGCCCGCGCAGCAACTGCACCTCGACGTCGGTGCCCGCCTGATGGCCCGCCCGTCCGGCGGGCACCACCAGCAACCCGTCGGCCCGCACCAGGGAAGTCAACACCCCGGCGCCCCGGGCCAGTGGCGTGGCCACCAGCCGCCCGCCGACCCGGCCCAGCCGTACCCGTACCCAGTCGTCCATCCCGGAGGGGGATCCGAGTTCGCGGGCCAGCCGCGCGTAAGCCGTCGGGCGGACCGGGGTTGTGGTGCCCTGCAGGGCAGCCAACAGTGGCCCGGCGAAGATCTCGAACGTCAGCGCCGCCGACACCGGGTAGCCGGGCGCACCGAGCACCGGCGTGGTGCCGACCGTACCGAGCACCACCGGATGTCCCGGCCGCACCGCCACCCCATGGACGGCCAGCGTGCCCACTTGAGCGAGGACCGAAGCGCTGTGGTCGTCGCGGCCCGCGCTCGCCCCGGCGATGAGCACGACCAGGTCGGCGCGCTCGGCGGCGTCCCGCAGGGCCGCCGCAATGCGCTGCGGGTCATCAGGCGCGATGGGCAGGGTGAGTACGTCGCAGCCGTACTCACGAGCCTGACCGACGAGCATCAGCGAGTTGGTGTCGAGGATCTCCCCCAGACCGGGCTCGGCGCCCAGCGGGCGGATCTCGTCGCCGGTCGGCAGCACCGCGACCATCGGGCGGCGACGCACTATCACCTCGGTGACTCCGGCGGCGGCCACAGCGGCGACATCGACGGCACGAAACCGCTGCCCCGGCGCCACCAGCAGCTCGCCGGCAGCGATGTCCTCCCCGATGGCACGGACGTGACGGTAGGGCGTCGCTGCCACGACCACCTGCACGCCCGGCCCGATTGGGCGCACGTGCTCGCGCATCACCACGGCGTCGCGCCCCCCGGGCAACGGATCGCCGGTGTCCACGACGTTGAAGTCGGTGAGCGTGACCGGCGCTGTCTCGCTGGCCCCCGCGGTATCCGCCGCGCGCACCGCGATTCCGTCCATCCCGGCGGAGTCGAAGGCGGGCGAGGACCATCGAGCCCACACCGGCTCGGCGGCCACCCGGCCGATGGCCTCGGCCAGGCCGACCCGCTCGGCGCCCACCCGATCCGGACACCCGGCAGCCGTCCGGACCTGTCGCCACACGACCTGAGCCCGGGCGGCCGGGACGTCACTGAGAAACGGGCTGCGCGGCACGGCCGGGACGCTACCCGGCGCGAGGACAGCGACTCGGCCTCGACTCCACCGTGTCCGCGGCCGCGGCCCGGAAAACGACGCGGTCCCCGCTGACCAGCGAGACATCCTCGACGTCGCTGAGCCGGTCACCGTTGAGCTCAGCGACGGCCTGATGATCGGGGGTGAGTCCGACAGCGGCGGCGGCGCCGGACAGGGTGGCGGCACGAATCGTGCACGGGCCACGGTCCCCGGCCGACGCGCCATGATGCTGCACGGTGACCCATGGAGCGGGGCGGCACCGGGCGGCCTGGTAGTCCTCCGGGGAGTTGACATTGAGCACCGAGTCCAGTGTGGGGTCGGCCGCGGCCAGGACCGGATCGGCGAGCAGCGCGGCATCGTCCAGGCGTAGGGTGGCACACCGCCGGAACAGGAGAGCCGGGCGCCGCGCTCCCCCAGCCACCAGTTCGGCGACCAGCGGCGCCAAACGAACCCGGTATGCGGCCGCGAGCGGCTGCGGATAGCCGCTGGCGACGGGGAGCACCACGTCGGTGTCCTCGGTCAGCGCGCCCAGCACCCGGCGGATGAACGCCGGATGCAGAAACGGCAAATCGACGGCGCACAGGAACGCCACGCCGGCACTGGCATCCCGGTCCCCGTCAACGCCCTGGACCCCGCCGGCCAGGACGGTCAGTCCAGCGGCGATGCCCTGCAGCGGGCCCAGCCCCTCCTGCGGGTCCTGGATGATCCGTACCTGTGGCCCGACCTGCGGTAACGGCTGGCCTGGAGCGCGGATCACCAGCAGCGGCCCGTCGACCGCACGGCGCAGGACGCCCAACGTGCGGTGCAACAGGGTGGAACCGTGCCACTCCAGCGCGGCCTTCGCCGTACCCATGCGCGATGAGCGGCCGCCGACCAGCACCAGGCCGGCTGTCACGGTTCCAGCCTGCGCAGCCATGCACCCGACTTTAACCCCGCTCCACGAGGCGACTCATGACCGAGCGTGCATAGTCCGCTAACGCGGACCCCCAGGTCTGGCGGTCAGCAGCGGCCCTCGGTGACGGATTCTGATCCTCGCTTCGCTGCACCGGAGCACTCTGGACGTCGCCATCCTCGGCGGCAGGCCCCTTGCTCCGGGCTCGGAGCGCTGGGGCGGGTCGGTGCCTGCGGGATTATCGAGTTCACCACTATTAGGCGCGCCACGGTCAGCGGTACCCGATCCAGGTTGGCGTGTTCGCTGATCGGGGCCGGCCGGAATAAACTAAGAGTTGTCAAATGCCTGGCTATCGGGTGAATCTGCTCTGGCCGATCGCGGTTGATCTCAACGACCGTCAGGTATTCGGCACCCTGCGGCGGATATGCAATCTCTCCGCAGCGACTGCGTTTACGGGCGATACCACTGGTCCGCCGCCACCCACCGGGTGGTGAGCGGGCGGCACCCGTCGATCACGAACCCACCTCCTCGCGTCGATGGTCTGCTCCACCCGTCGGTACCAACTACCATATACCCGTATATGGTATATTGATACTGGTGATCAGGAGGATTGCATGAACGGGTACACCGAGGACAAGGACGCCTACCTCAAGCGGATGCGCCGGATCGAGGGGCAGGTCCGCGGCATCGCCAAAATGATCGAGAACGACGGCTACTGCATCGACGTGCTCACCCAGGTATCCGCCGCCACCAAGGCCCTGGAAGCCGTGGCGCTGGGCCTGCTCGACGAGCACCTCACGCACTGCGTCACCCAGGCTGCCGCCGAGGGGGGGACCGTGGCCGACCATAAGATCGCCGAGGCGAGCGCCGCGATCGCCCGCCTCGTCAGGTCCTGAACCACCGAAAGGCACTGATGACCGCCGTTCCTGAGAGCAGGCCGACGAACCAGGTCGAGCTGATGATCACCGGCATGACGTGCGCCTCGTGCGCCAACCGCATCGAGCGCAAGCTCAACAAGCTCGACGGCGTGACCGCCACGGTCAACTACGCCACCGAGAAAGCTCGCGTCAGTTACCCGGACGGCCTCGATCTGCACGAGCTGGTCGGCCAGGTGGAAACCGCCGGCTACATCGCTGCCCTGCCGACACCGCCCGCGGCCGATGACGCGCCAGAAACAACCCCCGAGTCCGATCCGACCGGCGCGCTGCGGACCCGGCTGCTCGTCTCGCTCGCCCTCTCGGTGCCGGTGGTCGCGATGGCGATGGTGCCGGCGTTGCAGTTCACCTCCTGGCAGTGGCTCTCACTCACTCTCGCCGCACCGGTGGTGGTGTGGGGAGCGCTGCCCTTCCATCGCGCCGCATGGGCGAACCTGCGTCACGGCACGGCGACCATGGACACGCTCATCTCGATCGGCACATTGGCCGCGTTCGGCTGGTCGCTCTACGCGCTGTTCCTCGGCACCGCCGGCATGCCGGGCATGACCCACCCGTTCGAACTGACAGTCGCCGTCGGCGACGGCGCCGGGAACATCTACCTGGAGGTCGCGGCAGGCGTCACCACGTTCCTCCTCGCCGGGCGCTACTTCGAAGCCCGGTCCAAGCGACACGCCGGGGCGGCCCTGCGCGCGCTGTTGGAACTCGGCGTGAAAGACGTGGCCGTACTCCGCGACGGGCGGGAGATCCGCATCCCGACCGGGCAGCTCGCCGTTGGGGACCGCTTCGTGGTCCGACCGGGCGAGAAGATCGCTACCGACGGAGTGGTCGAGGACGGCACCTCGGTCGTCGATGCCTCGATGCTGACCGGGGAGTCGGTGCCGGTCGAGGTCCGACCCGGTGATGGCGTGGTCGGCTCATGCGTCAACGCCGGTGGCCGGCTGGTGATCCGCGCCACCCGGATCGGGTCGGACACCCAACTCGCCCAGATGACGCGCCTCGTGGAGCAGGCCCAGGACGGCAAGGCGGCCGTGCAGCGGCTCGCCGACCGAGTCTCCGGAGTGTTCGTGCCGATCGTCCTCGCGCTTGCCGTGGCCACCCTGGGGTTCTGGCTGGGCACGGATACCGGAGCGGCGGCCGCCTTCACCGCCGCAGTCGCGGTGTTGATCATTGCCTGTCCGTGTGCCTTGGGGCTCGCGACCCCGACGGCGCTGCTGGTCGGCACCGGCCGCGGGGCGCAGCTGGGCATCCTGATCAAGGGGCCGGAGGTGCTGGAGTCCACCCGACGCATCGACACCGTGGTCCTGGACAAGACCGGCACCGTCACCACCGGTGAGATGGCGCTGGTCGAGGTGCACGCCGCCGAAGGGGTTGACGAAACCGAGGTGCTGCGGCTGGCCGGTGCGCTCGAGAACGCCTCGGAGTATCCCATCGGGGCCGCCGTCGCCCGCGGCGCCCGCGAACGGCTCGGCACATTGGCCGACGTGGAGAAGTTCACCAACATCGAAGGACTCGGCGTGCAGGGCGTCGTCGACGGCCACGCGGTCCTCACCGGTCGGCCCGCTCTGCTTCAGCAGCGGAGTCAGCCGCTCCCGCCAGGACTCGCCGGGGCGACGACCGCAGCCCAGGAACGGGGCCGCACCGCGATCGCCGTGGCCTGGGATGGAAAAGCGCGCGCCGTGCTGGTCGTCGCCGACACGGTCAAGCCAACCTCGGCGCAGGCGATCGCCCAGCTCCGCGCGCTCGGGCTGACTCCCCTGCTGCTCACCGGCGACCACACCGCCGTCGCGCGAACCGTAGCCACCGAAGTGGGCATCGATGAGCTCGTCGCCGAGGTCCTGCCCGCCGACAAGGTCGACGTCATCAAGCGGCTGCAGAGCCAGGGCAGGGTCGTCGCCATGGTCGGTGACGGGATCAACGACGCGGCCGCTCTCGCCCAGGCCGACCTCGGCCTGGCCATGGGCACCGGCACCGATGTGGCGATCGAGGCCGGTGACATCACCCTGGTCCGCGGCGACCTGCGGGCGGTGGCCGACGCCATCCGGCTGTCCCGGCGCACCCTGGGAACGATCAGGGGCAATCTGTTCTGGGCATTCGCCTACAACGTGGCCGCCCTGCCGCTGGCCGCGGCCGGCCTGCTCAACCCGATGATCGCAGGTGCGGCGATGGCATTGAGCTCGGCCTTCGTCGTCGCCAACAGCTTGCGGTTACGCGGTTTCACCTCCCGAGCCGACGAGCAACCGCCGGCCAGGCAGCGAACCACATCGGCGTCACCGACAATGATCACCACCGTTCGCTGAGGGCGGGGCTGACTCAGGGCACTACCTCCACCACGTCCCCGGGCTGCAGATCGTTGAAGAAGACCTTGGCTGCCCTGGTGGAGAGATGAATACAACCATGCGACTGTTCCTCCAGGCTGCCGGCGTGGAAGGCGATACCACCATTGAAGAACACCGAATACGGCATCGGTGCATTGTTGTACACACTACTGCGGTGATCGCGGTCTTTGAAGCTGACCTTGAACGCTCCCGGTGGGGTCTCGTATCCCGGCTTGCCGGAGGTGATCGGCACAGGACCGTAACTGACCGTGCCACTGTCCATCAGCCATGCCTGGTCACCGGATAAATCGATGCATGCTTCGGCCGAATTCCCGCACGGCGTCGGTGCCTGGGCACTGGCCGTACCGACGAGTGCGCCCATCAGGGCGGCGGTAGTCGAAGCAACGGCTAGGGTGGTGGCGGTGTATCGGGCGATACGCATGGGTTGAACGACCTCCGGTGTCCCGTGACTACCTCACGACTCGTGTCGATACTGTCACTTACTGGCTACCCCCTCTGGACGGTTGCCACACACTTTGCTGACACCGAAACGGGTGGTGTGGCTGTAGAGGTATCGAGGTCAGGCCGCTGCAAGGACGGAAACTGGGGGTGAGCTCCGACACGCCGGAGGTGCCCACCTGGGTAATCGAGCGCGTGTTCCGCGCTGAGCACGGCCGCGCGGTGGCCGTCCTGGTTCGTGTTTGCGGTGACCTCGACCTCGCCGAGGAGGCGGACCTTCCGGAGCGTCTCCGAACCGTACTGGCCGTGGTCTACCTCATCTTCAACGAGGGCTACACGGCCACCTCGGGCGAGGCACTCGTCCACGAGGACCTCTGTACCGTGCGGTCGCGGTCACCGAAGTGGAGGGACCCGCTGCCGCACTCACCCTCATCAACTGCCTCGGCCTCGGTAATCACCACCTCTACCACGCCATCAGCGCTCACCTGCTGCGCAGTCTCGACCGCGACGCCGAGGCGGCGCTGGCTTACCGGGCCGCGATAGCTCGCACCGGCGATGCGACCGAACGCGATTTCCTCCAGCGCAGCCACCAGGCGCTCACCCCCGCTTGAGGAACGGGCAGCGCGTCCATGTGGCGCAACGCACAGGGCCGCTCACCCAGCCGCCTGCGCGCGATGTGGTTAGCCTAGAGGCACCTAACTCTCCAAGGAGCCGTGATGGCCTCGATCTTCAGCAAGATTCGGCGCTTCCTGAGCAGCCCTCAGGGAAGGCGAGTAGTGGATCAGGGACGG
Source organism: Pseudonocardiaceae bacterium (assembly GCA_050700515.1). Lineage (GTDB taxonomy): Bacteria > Actinomycetota > Actinomycetes > Mycobacteriales > Pseudonocardiaceae. Next base: position 6,087 of record JBOHHD010000618.1, on the reverse strand, counting down.
CGATACGCGAGCAACCCGCAGAACCGTGCGAAGCTACGCGGCCTGCTGTCCCGCCGCAAGTTCTGACGCCGAGCGCGCACCACCCGCTTCCCCTCCACCTCTTGCATCGGGTACGGGGGCGTTCGGTCATTGCGCCACAGCCCGTCGATCAACCGACCCATCGAACCGACCCGCGCCACCGGCTACCCTGGCACCGCATGGCGACAAGTATGCAAAGGGGGAGGACCAGTGATGCGCTTGACTGGTCGATGGCAGATCGTGGAGATGGACATGTGGGACCGAGACGCCATCGACCTCCTCGAACCTGGCTTCATCGAGTTTATCGGCGACGGGACCGGCCAGTTCGGCTTCATCGCCGTCCATGGCTGGATGGACTGCCGGACTACCGAACGCGACGGCCGCCCCGCCGTCGAGTTCTGCTGGGACGGCGACGACGAAGGTGACCAGGTCAGCGGACGCGGTTGGGCCGCCCTTGTCGATGACACAACGATCGAAGGGCACCTGTTCATCCATATGGGAGACGATTCGGGTTTCCGGGCGGAGCCCTTTGCCCATGCCGATCGGCAGGATGGGCAATGAGCGAATACCAGTACTACGAAACGCCGCCGCCCTGCGTGACACTCTGAACGCAATCCATGAACTCACATCGTTGAAAGAGAAGACGATGTTGATAAACGTCGATAAGCATGGCGCACTTCTCCCGTAACACGGGCGTGTCTCCATAGGTTGTTTCCGTGGGTAACAGGGAGACATTACATGGCAATATGTCGGCCCGATCTACCAGACGACAGAAGAATTGCCCACGATTGGAACATCCACTCATGGCGAGTCGCGCGGCCGTGCCATGACCCGCGCGCTGGGGAGCCCTGCCTGGAGCACGACGAGCGCTATCGCCGGTCCGAGGAGTTCATCCGCACGCTGAGGGGGATCTGGACCCAGGGCCGGCACGACCGGCGGGTGCAATTCGGTCTCAACGGCTTCGTCATCGTCCGGGACACCGAGACCGAGGCGCGCGAGACGCTGCGGGAGATCATCGCCAAGGCGGACCGGCCCACCGTCGAAGGCTTCCGGGATGCGGTGACCCAGGCCGAGGCTTTCACAGCTGATCGCAAGGGCATGTGGGCGAACTCCTCGTTCGACGATCTCGTGCAGTACAAAGACGGATTCCGCAGCCAGCTCATCAGCACCGTTCGTGATCACCGCACCGTCACAGGAGGATTTCGATGACCCTGACCACACCCGCTCCGGCAGTCTCGACGACCGCCGAGGACTGGGCGGCACTTCCGGCCCCGCAGACCACGCACGACTGGATCGAGCGTGCCCGGCGATGGCCCGGCTATCTCGAGACCGACGCCGCCCAGCGCGACCGCGCGGGAGAAACCCCTACCGCGAAGTGCAGCTGCTGAAAGACTCCGGACTCGCGACATTGCTCGGGCCGGCGGAGCACGGTGGCGCGGGGCAGGAGTGGCCCACCGCCTACCGGGTGATCCGCGAGGTCGCCGCCACGGACGGTTCGATCGGTCAACTGCTCGGGTAGCACTATCTGGGGTTCTGGGCCGCCCGACCGACACCCACATCTTCGCCATCGTGCCGTCGCAGAGTCCCGGGCTGGTCTTCCACGACGACCATCGAGCTCGGCCTGAACCGGTTCTGGCGCAATGTCCGCACCCACACCCTGCACAACCCGGTCCGCTGGAAGGTCCAACACCTCGGACGGCATGCGCTGACGAGGGTGACGCCTCCCCGCACCGGCGCACTGTGGCCGTGATGCCCCCGCAAGCAACGGGTATCCGCCCTTCGGCGGGGATTTCTCTCCTGATGGGCGCGATGTGCGCCCCCCACGGGCCGCGATCCGGTGCCGGATCACGGCCCACGGCAGCCCTGGTCCACCGCTCTCTGGTCCACTGCCCGCGAAGGAGATTCCTGATGGCTCCGATCGTCATCCTCGGTGGCAGCCCGTCGGCCACGTCGAAGACTGCGGCGATGCTCGATCTGCTCGCGCTGCGACTGGTGGATCACGGCCACCAGGGGCGAGCCGTGCCCGTGCGCGAGCCACCGCCTGCTGCCCTGCTCAGCGCGGACACCAGCGACCCGGCGATCGCTGAGGTGGTGACCACGATCGACCTGGCCCGCAGGCTCGTCGTCGCCTCCCCGGTCTACACGACCTCCTACACCGGGTTGCCCAAGGCCCTGCTCGATCTGCTTCCCCAGCATGCACTGGCGGCAGGCAAGGTGGTGTGCCCACTGGTCACGGGCGGTACCCAGCGCACGTGCTGGCCCTGGAGTACGCGCTGCGCCCAGTACTCATCTCGATGGGAGCCCTGGTAAGCCAGGGCTATTTCCTGTTCGATCGGTTGATCACTCACGACGACCAGGGCCGGGTCTCGATCGCTCCGGAAGCCAAACTCCCGCTATGCAGGATCATCGACGCTTTCGCCAGACTGGTGGCGGGCTACCAGCCAGTGACGGTCGCGCTGACATGACCCAAACGACATGGACGAGGAGGTGCTGGAAATCTGCAGTAATGGGGCTGCCTCCCAGATCACCTCGATGCGACGCGGTCGCTACGCGAAAGAGCGGTTTCAAGCGGTGGATGCGTCCGCTGCTCCAATAGTACAGTGTTGAGTTTCTCGTTTCTCGGAGAGCTTGAGCCAGCTGATTTGGTCCATTGTTCTAGTTAAGCCTCGTAGGGTGGAGCTGAGGAGACGGTACTACAATACGAAGTGCCAAGTCAGCGAGCTGGAGTCGCTGCTCACGAAGCTGCCCGACGCATCGGAGCCGCTTCGTCCGGCGCGGTGGAGATGGGTGGCAGGCACCACCAGGCAGCTAGAGAGCAAACATGTCCAGGAGCTGATCTCGAATTACGCGGCAAGTGCGACGGTCTAGGGACTTGTCAACCCAGGTCCTGGCGGTGTCATCTTCCCTTTCTTTTTTTCCGCCGCCTTCTGGTCTCGCCTGATAGAGGCGGCGGAATCAGGGATCGACTGCTGTTCCGGTTCACCCTCGCAAGGTTCACTGTCGCATATAAGCGTCGCGGTCACAGATACCCTACACCCCTCCAATCTATATCAGCTCCCCACCCGTCGCACGAGTCCTCGGGAATCCGCTTCCCGGGTCAGTGGCGCGCCTCTCAGTGGTGCGGGTGGCGGAAATGACAGCCCGCGCTATCTGGCGAGCACTGCCCGTAAGGCGTCGTCCACTCCGGCAAGGTCATTGTTGATTCCCCCCACAATCGATCCGATTGGCTCGGTCCTCTCGGTAACCAGGTGGAGGTTGGCGGTGACTGTGCGGAGCCTGGCGTTAACGCGGCGGAGAACGAGCGCAATACTGATCAGGTAGGCAGCGAGCACCAGCACGGTGAGCGCTGCGCCAATGATCGTGATGACAGCGGCTAGCGGCATGGTAATTCGCTCCTTACAGGATGCGGGCAACCGCCTGCACATAGCGGGTGAGGCCAGCCCCCACCCGTTTTACGGCGTCGCAGGTGGGTATCAGCGCCTTCACATCGTTGGTTGCGATGACGATACCCCCGGCCTGATCGTGAATGGTATCGATGTGCTTCTCGATGTCGACGGCGGACCTCGCCAGACGCTGCAGGAGCACCACCACGACGGGTATGACCACGAGGACGAAGATCGCGTTGCCGATCCACCACAGTGCCATCGTTGCCTCCTCTACCCTCGCCCTATCACGAGGTCTGACCTACTGCGGGTCGCCAGCCAATTGCGGAAGTCGGGGCCTGCGTCTGCTGCGCGACCGGGGCCTGCGTCTGCTGCGAGACGGAGGCCTGCGTCCGCTTTGCAGGTAGCGACTCGGCCTTCTCCGCAATCGCCGGAAGCGCGCCAGCGATCGCGTTCAGCTTTCGATTCAGGATCGCGGCGCCGGCGCCAACCAGACACACGTCCCCTTGGATCGCCCTGATGACTCCCCTACTTACCTGCCCGAGGGCGTTGGAGATGGAGCGCAGCCGGCGAGTGATCGCGATGACGAACAGCGCCAACACGATCACCAAGGCCACGATCTCGACGACTGTGAGAATCACGAGCAGTTCCGTGCTCATCGCGCCCCCACCCCCAGAAGTCCAGCGTGGCGGCGCGCCTCTTCCGCGACCTCGTCCAGGCTGTCTGCCACAGCGAGCGCGATCTTGATATTTGCCGTGTTGCCTGCCACCCCCTGTGCCACGGCCCCCAGTCCTTGCACGCTGGCTTCGATGGAGCCGACGAAGCGGAGAAGCAAGCTGAGAAGCGCGATCACGACAACTATCACGACCACCCCGGCAGCCAACGCAACCTGCCAGAGCGTGATTTCCTCGGAGGCGAGAGCTAAGACCATTGTTATCCTCCCAATGCTTCTCGAGCGGTCCGAGCGCCCCGGAGGATGCTCCGGAGCGTGTCGTTCGTGCGGCGCAGCTCCACAAGCGGCTGCGTGGTCGCTCGTGTCGCCTCAAGCTCACGAGCGGCTGCGCGCGCCTGCGCGTTGATCCGGGATGCGAGGATCAAAAGCGCGCTTACCACGACCACCACGACCACCACAACCCCAAACCCGATGATCAGACCCGCCCACCAGCCACCGAGGTGTGGCTCCCCAAACTCATTCAATGTTGCCTCCAACCTTGGGAGGAATGTTCTGGCACTCGATCAAGCTCGGAACACGACCGTTTCACTATCGGGTTCGTAACTAGCTTGCTTGGGCCGGCGAAGCCAGCGAAATCGGGAGTTAACGCAGAGCTTACACCCGATTACGAGCTGTGGTAAGTGGCAATATGAGGAGTGCTGCACCGTGCGGCACCGAGCGGCGTCCGGAGTCTCAGACATCCGGAGGGGGCGCGGCAACTGTTAAATACTGATCATGGTGTGGTGATGAGGAGGGGTCGCCGGGGATGTGGGTAGGGTTGAGTTGGTGAGCAGGGTAAGCGTTCGGATGATCTTGGGGTAGTGGTGGGTCCAGTCGCGGCGCACGGTGATGCGGTGGGGGTGCCGCCTAGTTGTAGCAGGTGGCGGGCGGGTGCCCAATATTCGTTGAGGTCTCGTAGGTAGGCGTTGAGTCGGTGGCGGGCCAGTGTTCCGGCGTTGGCGGCGAGCAGGCGTAGCACCATCTGCAGGGCCGTCTTGGCGTCTGCGAGTGCGTCGATGCCGTAGAAGTCGAGGCGTTTTTGAATAGGTTCTTGATGCGCCAGTGGACACATCGAGAACGCCATCAGAGCGCCGGCGCAGAATTCGAAGTCGCTGGTGGATCTGTAGCATCGGCTGCCCGTGTTCGGCTGGTTGATGGTGGTGGCCTCGCGCTACCAGTGCGGGGGTTGTGACCCTGAGGTGATCTTGATGTTGAGTTCCGGGTCGTCGGACGCGTTGGTGGAGCGGTTGCTCACCCGTGTCCGCGAGCTGGAATCGATCGTGGCACGACAGCACCAAGTGATCGCTTGAGCAGGCAGATCGGATCGCCGAGCTGCAACACCACCTGGGGGATTCCTCGACGTCGTCGCGTCCCCCGTCGTCGGATGCACCGCAGGATAAGAGGCCCGCGAAGAAACGTTCCTCACCCTCCCGATCGGGCCGCAGGCCAGGCAGGAGCCGGTTCAACGTCGGCGTCGCGCAGTGTGGTCTAGGACCCGAAGAAGGCATTCGAGGTGGCCTCGGGTCGGTGTGCCCGGTATGGGTAGTCGTTGGACAACGCGGCCGAGACTGCGCGGAGCCGTCACCAAGTGGTGGATGTGGCCCCGCCGCCACCGCCGAAGGTCATCCTCTACAACTCCGGATGGTCACTCGCGCGGGTCGGCGAACGCCTCGCCATCGATCCGACCACCGTGCTGAACCGCCTGCGGGAACGTGGCGCCAGCACTCGAGACACCCAGGGGCAACCTCGGTCTTGAGGTACTGACGGTTCACCGGTGCTCCATCAAATGGCGGCACCTCGAACCGATCCTCCACGCGATGGCTACCCTGACGCCTTATGACACGAGATGTTCTGAGGTCCGTGGCGCCGTTGACCGGTCGGTGGCGGATCGTGGAGATGAGTGGGTGGGACCGCGACGCTATCGACCTGGTCGAGCCAGGTTTCATCGAATTCGCCGGGGACGGGACCGGCCAG
>JBOHHD010000617.1:0-10644 GCA_050700515.1 Pseudonocardiaceae bacterium | reverse complement strand
CTCACCTGACGGACAGGAGACGATCATGAATGCTGGTGGGATCCGAGCCGGTCACCCCTCGCGGACGGTGGTGGCAGGGCCGTTGGCGCCGTATGCCGATGGCTTTCGTGATGACCTCGGCGGCCGCGGTTACGCGGCGCGCTCGATCGGCGGGCAGATGCGGCTGGTGGCGCATCTGAGCGTCTGGCTGGAGGACCAGGGGCTTGCGGTCGATGAGATGACCGGTCAGGTCGTGGAGAGCTTTCTGCGGGCTCGCCGTGAGGCTGGGCACTCATCCGGGGTCACGGTCGGGGCGGTGGCCCCGCTGCTGGGGTATCTGCGCGGGCTGGGCGTGCTGGCGCGGTCGGGGCGGCGGGCTCCGGAGACCGCGGTGGAGGTGCTGCTGGAGGAGTTCGGTCGTTACCTGGTCGAGGAGCGGGGGTTGGCAGCGGCGTCGGTGCGCGCCTACCTGCACTACGGCGAACTGTTCCTGGTCCAGCTTCCGGCTCCGCTGCAGGTGGCGGTCGCCGAGTTGGCGGCCGGGCAGGTCAGGGCCTTTCTGGTTCGGCAGTCCGACCGGCATAGCCCGTGGTACGCCAAGGCGGTGGTGACGGCGTTGCGGTCGCTGCTGCGGTTTCTGCACACCGCCGGGCACATCCCGCATCCGCTGGTGTGGGCGGTGGGGTCGGTGCCGGGTTGGAAGCCGGCCCCGTTGCCGCGGGCGGTGACTGTCGATCAGGTGGCCGCGGTGCTGGCCGGTTGTGATCGGGCGGGCGCGCAGGGGCGGCGGGACTACGCGATCGTGCTGTTGCTGGCGCGGCTGGGATTGCGCGCCGGTGAGGTCAGCGCGATCGAGCTGGAAGATCTGGGCTGGGAGACCGGTGAGCTGACCGTCCGCGGGAAAGGTGGGCGGGTTGAGGTGCTGCCGCTGCCGGTCGAGGTGGGGGAGGCCCTGGCCGACTACGTCCGGTATGCACGCCCGCCGCGCTGCTCGACCCGCCAGCTGTTCGTCAGCGTGCGCGCCCCGTTCACCGGCCTGGCGACCGGCTCGGTGTTCGCGGTGGTCCAGCGCGCCTGCGGGCGGGCCGGCATCGCCGCGTTCGGGCCGCACCGGCTGCGGCACGCGCTGGCCTGCGATCTGCTTCGGCGCGGCGCTTCGCTGGCCGAGATCGGCCAGGTGCTGCGACACAGCGACGAGCGCACCACCGCCATCTACGCCAAAGTTGATCACAAGGCGTTGCGGGAACTGGCCCGGGCCTGCCCGCAGGGAGGTGCGCGATGAGCTCGTGCTCCCTTGCCCAGGCCGCGGAGGAGTACCTGGAGATGCGCCGGTCGCTGGGCTACAAGCTCGAACGACAGGGCCGGCTGCTGCTGGATTTCGTCGGCTACCTCCGCGACAGCGGGGCGGAGACGATCACCGTCGATGCAGCTGTCAGCTGGGCGAACCAACCGGTCGGCGCGGACCCGATCTGGTGGCAGCGTCGGCTGTCGGTGGTGCGCTGCTTCGCCCGCCACCTCACGACCCTCGATCCGGCCTGCCAGGTCCCGCCCACCGACCTGCTGCCGGTCGGTCGCCAGCGGAAGACGCCCTATCTGTACTCCCGGGCCGAGATCGCGGCCTTGGTGCACGCAGCCGGGCTGCTCGCGGTGCCGTTGCAGGCCGCCACCTACCAAGCGTTGATCAGTCTGCTGGCCGTGAGCGGGATGCGGGTCGGTGAAGCCGTCGGATCGGACCGAGCCGAGGTCGACCTCGACGCCGCGCTGCTGAGTGTGGTCAACGGAAAGCACGGCAAACCACGCCAGGTGCCACTGCACCCGAGCACCGTGGCCATGCTGGGCGCGTACTCCGCGCGCCGAGACCACCTCTGCCCGACACCGGCGACGCGTGCCTTCTTCGTGTCCACCACCGGCACACGGCTGCTCGTCGGCGGTGTGGACCGCGTGTTCACCCAGCTGCTGGCCATGGCCGGGATCCACGCGCTACCCGGCCATCGCCGTCCGCGAGTTCATGACCTGCGCCATTCCTTCGCGGTCGCCACCCTGCTGGACTGGTATCGCGACGGTGTCGACGTCCACGCCCGGCTGCCCGTGCTGTCCACATTCCTCGGCCACGTCGCCCCGGCCTCGACATGGTGGTACCTGCACGCCGCCCCGGAGCTGCTCGCCCTGGCCGCCCACCGGTTGGAGACCAGCGCGGGAGCACGGCCATGACCAAGCTCGCCCCCATCCTCGAGGTGTTCTTCACCGACCGGCTGGTGACCCAGCGCCGGGCCAGCGCACACACCGTTGCCGCCTACCGGCACACCTTCACACTCCTGCTGGGCTACGCCCTGCAGCACACCGGCAAGCAGCCCGCCCAGCTCGACGTCGCCGACCTGGACGCGCCGTTGATCGGCGCCTTCCTCCAGCACCTGGAGACCGACCGCGGCAACAGCGTGAGCACCCGCAATGCCCGGCTGGCCGCGATCCACTCGCTGTTCCGTTACGCGGCCCTGCGGGCGCCGGAGCACGCCGCGCTCATCGCCCGGGTGCTGGCGGTGCCCAGCAAGCGGCAGCACACCCGCCTGGTGTGCTTCCTGGATCACGACGAGATCGACGCGCTGCTCGCCGCGCCGGACCGAACCAGCTGGACGGGCCGGCGCGACCACGCGGTCCTGTTGGTCTTGACCCAGACCGGGCTGCGGGTGTCCGAGCTGACCGGGCTGACCATCCAAGACGTCCACCTCGACACCGGTGCCCACGTGTTCTGCCACGGCAAAGGGCGTAAGGACCGCGCCACCCCGATGACCTCGCAGACGGTGGCGGTCCTGCAATCGTGGCTAGCCGAACGCCGCGGGCACGGCCACGAGCCGTTGTTCCCCACCCGCCGCGGCGGATCACTCAGCCGTGACGCGGTCGAGCGCCTGGTAGCCAAGCACGCCACCACCGCCGGAAACCGCTGCCCCTCGCTGCAGGCCAAGACGGTCACTCCGCATGTCCTGCGCCACTCCGCAGCGATGGCCCTGCTCCGCGCAGGCGTCGACATCACCGTCATCGCGCTCTGGCTCGGACACGAATCACCCACAACGACCCGGGTCTACCTACACGCCGACCTGGCGATGAAGGAACAAGCCCTTGCCAGGACCGCGCCGCCGGGCACCTCCGCGCAGCGCTACCGCGCCCCCGACAGCCTGCTGGCCTTCCTCAAGGAACTCTGAGCTCGACCCGTCAACCCAGCCGGTTATGCCGCGTTACCCCTGGCTGAACCTCCCGCTTCGGGCAGACACCAACCCGACGCGGCATAACCGGTCGCTCGGCATAAGGCCCCGACCTGGCCGCGTTCGCGGTGTATCTGATGGTGGTGCAGTTCATCCCCGCGCACCGGGTCGTCGCGCTGCTGGAGTCACTGACCGGCGCGGCCCCCTCGGTCGGGTTCGTGCACGGCATGCTCAACCGGGCGGCGGGGCTGCTCACCGAGGTGCATCAACGGATCCGGGCGCTGATCACCCTGGCCTATGCGGTGTGCTGCGACGAGACCCCACTGCGGGTCGGCCCGAACAAGGCGCCGGTGGGGAAGAAGAAGGCCGAGCGGTACCTGCTGGTGGCCGCCACCGAGTTCTACACCCACTACCTGGTCGGTGACCGATCTCTGGACACCTTCACCGCGTCCGTGGTCACCGACCTGACCGGCTCGGTGATCGTGCACGACCGGTACGTGAACTACGACTCCAAGAAGCTCGGGTCGCTGGTCCATCAACTTTGCTGTGCTCATCTGCTGCGTGACCTTGAGGGCGCCGCGCAGGTCTACCCCGACAAGGTGTGGCCGGGCCAGATCGCCGACGCGCTACGCGGGCTGATCCACCAGGCCAACCTCGCCCGCGAACAAGCCCTGCCCGCGATCCCCACCGACATCCGCGACGGGCTGCTCACCCGGCTCCGCCACGGGATGCTCGTCGGGCTGTCCGACACCCTCTCTCACGGCACCCGCCCCGGGGAACGCAAAGCCCGGCTGCTGCTGGAGTGCCTGCGCGACCGCCCCGGCGACGTCCTGCGCTTCGTCCACGACCTCAAGGTGCCCCCCACCTCCAACCAGGCCGAACGCGACCTACGACCCTCCAAGATCCAACAGAAGATCTCCGGGCGGCTGACCAGCGAGAAACGCACCCAAGACCGCTACACCATCCTCGGCTACCTCTCGACCGCCACCAAACACGGCCTCGACAAGATCACCGTGCTGCGCGACGCACTCATCGGACGACCCTGGATGCCCGCACTACCCGCACCCTGACGACACCACGACCGACCACCACCACCGGAAGCCACCGTTTCCTGCCGCCACCGCGTTCGACGGTTGCTTGGAAGCACGTGCGCGGCCCGTATGGTGTGTCGACTTTGGCCTTATATTTGGCCGCCGTCTTCGATACGGTCGAGCGGTGCTTGCCCGCTAGTGTCTTCAGCAGTGAGGTCTCCATGACCCAGTTCAGTCGGTTCAGCCGATAGACGTCACTGGCGAGCAGGTAATACTGGGTCACCCCACGATATTCGGCGCCGTAGATAGAGACGATGGTGTAGTCGTCCATGTTCATCAAGCGGGCCCGGCGCGCGGGTTTCCCGCGCTGCGTGTAGGTCGCGCTTTTAGCCTTGATCACCGCGGTGGGCACCCGCAGCTTGACGGTCGCGTTGCTCGACCGTTGGCCGTTGGTGACCGCCTTATCGTTCTGCGCAACGGTGATCTCGTAACCGAGGAATCGTGCCGCGCCTGTTCTGGCGTGGGTGATCAGTGTCTTCTCCTCGGACAGTTCCAACCTGAGTTCGTCACGCAGGAACTGTCTGAGGCGTTGCTTGATCTCCTCGGCTTCGGCTTTTGGTCCGGCGAAACCGAGCAAGGTATCGTCGGCGTACCGCACGTAACGCAGCCGTCGATAGCGAGGATCGCACAGATCCTTGCTCGGCATACTGCGTAGCTGCTTACGTAGGGACCTCGCCTCGACGCGGTCTCCACGCTGACGAGCCAGTGTGAGCGCCTTCTGCACCTTGCGGTAGGCGGGATTTCTGACCCGCCCCGCTCCTCGGTTATACTCCGGTATGAGAACGTTCTCGACAAATGTGTCCAGCCGGTGCAGGTAAATGTTGGAGAGCATGGGGGATAGAACACCGCCTTGTGGCGCCCCGGAGAGCGTGGCGTTCCATACCCAATCCTCCAAGTATCCAGCCTCAAGCATGTTACGCAACAGCCGCAGAAACCGACGATCGTGGATCTTCTCCGAAAGCGTTGAGAGCATGACCTCGTGGTCAAGCGACCCAAAGCAGTCAGAAATATCGCCCTCAATCAGCCAGGTCGTTCCCGTCCAGGTATTAGCCACCTCGCGCAACGCGGTGTGGCAACCCCGACGAGCACGGAACCCGTGGGACCGGTCGGAGAACCGGGGCTCATAGTACGCCTCCAACAGCAGGCGCATCACTTCGCCGACCAGCTTATCCGTCCAGCCCGGCAGGCCGAGGGGCCGAAGTCTCCCGTTCTTCTTCGGGATGAGCACCCTCTTGACTGGGTTGAACCGGTAGCGCTCGTGGCGCATGGCGTCGATGATGCGCTCGATCTTGCCCAGCGACATGCCGTCCACGGTCTCTGCCGAGGCTCCGGGCGTCATCGCTCCCTGGTTGGAGTAGATGCGCCCATACGCCGCGAGATACAGCTGCGGGTTGAACATCTGCCGGTACAGTTCATCACATGGCAGGCCGCGCCTGCCGCGTTCACGGAGGACACCCAGCACTGTCTCGGCGTTCTGCATTACGCATACCTCCCAGTCTTCGAGTGTCCGATCACCTGGCCCCCTTCGCCCTCATCCCGGTTTTCCCGGACGTCTTGGCCGGTCGCTACTCCGGCGACTACTATGGGGCCTCCGTCACCATAGGATTCGCATCCCTTAGGTGATCCCGCGTTCATCTCTGTCGTACGTACTAGCTCGACTTAGGTGCCCCACTTATCTCCTTGAATACCCTTACTGGGCATCGCTCCACGTCCCGGAGGTTGCAGCGGCCGCGAAAGAATGCCGCCGCAGGGCGTGGCGCCGGTTTCGGGCGTATTTCCGGCGGATGGATATTTGCATCTCCTGGAGATTGGGATTCAGGCAGTGTAGCTTTCACCGTATCGAGCGAATCGCGCGACGCACTGTTCCTTACGCCTGGACACTGCCGCCGCTTTCCTGGCATGCTCTTTTCCCTCATCACCCTTTCAGGCTGAGGTAAGCCATCCGATTCAAGAACGTCCCTCCGAGTTCTCCCCGACTGCGTCGGGAATACGACAGAGCGCCTCGCGGCGCAATTTCGCCATATCACGCGGATCCCCTAGCGCGCCACCCCGTACGCCTGGGCATGACCGCTAGTTTCCTGGCATGCTCCTGTCCCCAATGTTGCCTTTCGGCGCAGGGTTAGCCATCAGATCCAGAGATGTACCTCCTATCTCTCCCCGCTGCGCGGGGGATATAACACTGCGCCTCATGGCGCAGGTGGACGGCAAGGCGGTCCGCGGCGCCACCGGCCCGGACGGGCTGGTGCCCTACCTGCTCGCCGCCGCCACCCACCACCGCGCCGCGGTCATCGCCGAACACCTGATCGGCCCCAAGACCAACGAGGTCCCCGGGTTCGCGCCGCTGCTGCGCGGGCTCAACCAGCACACCCCGCTGTCCGGGCACGTGATCACCGTTGACGCCGGTCACACCGTCCGCGCCCACGCCAGGTTCCTCTGCGAGGAAATCGGGGCGCACTACGTCATGACCGTCAAGGCCAACACCCCCACCCTCTACGCCGCGCTCGACGCCCTGGACTGGGCCGCGGTCCCGATCGGGCACCACAGCACCGAGACCGGGCACGGACGCGTCGAGCGGCGCACCATCGCGGTCATGGACGCCCCCGACCACATCACGGCGATGTTCCCCCACGTGCGCCAGGTGTTCCTGATCGAGCGCTACGTCACCCGCCGGGTCCGCAAACGCACCAAGAACAGCCGCAAGTACCGCACCGTGGAGGTCAGGACGGCGGTGGCGGCGTTGTGCATCACCAGCCTGTCCGCCCGCGAGGCCGCCCCCTGCCACCTCGCCGGGTACGTCCGGGGCCACTGGTCGATCGAGAACAAGATCCACTGGGTGCGTGATGTCACCTACCGCGAAGACTCCTCCCGGGTCAGGACCGCAGCCCGACCGCGCATCATGATCACGCTCCGTAATTTGGCGGTCGGGTTGATCCGTCAGGCCGGCCACACCAAGATCGCCGCCACCATCCGGAAGATCAAAACCGACCCACACCTGCTCCTGACCATCCTCGGCCTCCACCCAACCCCTCAAAACACCTCATGACCAGCAGGAACGACTTTGCGAGTCACCCTGGGGGTGCCGCGAGGTCGGTGTCGGTAATCGATCAGATCGTGCGTGATTGTGCCTGCCGGACACTGGCTGAGGTGTTGCAGGCCGATGTCGAGCCCTACGTCGCCGGGTTCACCGATGAGCGCGACGAGCGCAGGCGGCGGTCGGTGGTGCGCACCGGCTCGCATCAGCCCCGCGAGATGCTCACCAGCGCCGGCGTCGTCGAGGTGGTCGCGCCGCGGGTCAACGACCGCCGGAGCGAAGAAGGCGCTGGTTGAGATCTGGAACGCCGAGGGCCGCGACCACGCCCTCGCCGTCGTCGCCGCGTTTGAGGCCGCCTACATTGTCAGGCAAGGCGGTCGCGAAGCTCACCGACGACCTGGACGAGCTGAGGTGCCCCCGCCTCGGGTGGTGAACGCCGGTCCCGGTGCTGTTGCCGGCGGCGGCGGTACCGCGCGCAAGCAGTCATTGGCGCGGGGCTGATCAAGCTGCTCCGGATTCTGCCTGGTGGACATGGTTGTCTCCTGCCGTGCAGCACGCGGTGTCCCGGGAGGTTCGATGCTCGTTCAGCAGGTGGTGATGCCCTCGTCGCGGCGTAGGTCGTGGACGGTGCTCGGCACCGACGGGGTTCCGGTCGAGCCGGTCGAGCGCTACCTGCGCATGATCTGAAGGACTGGTTGGTGTTCCTGCCGGCCGCGGGCTGGACTGGCGTGAGGTCCGGCTGGAGGACGTCGGGGAGTTCGTGGCCTGGCTGCGGCTGCCGCCGGTGGCGCGGGACGGGCGGGTCGCGGTGTTGCGGTCGGTGGGTGCCGCATTGCGGCGCGGCGACGGTGCACCGGAAGCTGTCGGCGGTCAGCGCGTTTTAACAGCACGCCGCTCGTCACGGTGTCGTAACATTCAGCCCGGAGGGCAGGTTTGATCGCCGGTCGGCCGGTTGAGCCTCCGGTTTTCGTGGTGGTGCTGGGGTGCGGTCAGGTGGGCGCGGGTAGCCTGGGCATCCAGGGGTTGGCGGTGAGCGCGTCGCGTAGGACGGTGATCGCGTCGTGTCCGTGTTTGATCGCGGTGGAGACGTAGCCGCGGATGGTGTAGCGGTCGCGGGTGCGGTCTTGGCTGGTCAGCCGCCCGGAGGTGTTCTGTTGGACCTTGGCGGGCCGTAGGTCGCGCTCGGCGAGGTTCGAGGTGGGCGGCACGGCCAGGTCGTGGGCGAAGCGCAGGATGTCGCCGGGGCGGTCGTGCAGGACTTCGAGCAGGTTGCGGGCCTTGCTTTCCTCGGGCCGGTCCCCGCGGTGGCGGGTGTCGCAGAGCCCGACGAGCACGCCGTGGCGGTTCACCCTCGCTTGATCGGCGAGGGAGCCACCGCACTCCATCTAGCGATCCTTGGTCGCTAGGCGCGTGACGGAACGTACGGCTGCGAGGACTGAACCACCGGCCTGATCGGCACGCTGTGGCGGCTCGCGGGGCCGCTGCGCGCTCAGCTGGGCTGGGGGGTTGCGCTGCGCGCGTTGCAGGGCGTCGCGCTCGCGGCGCCGACCGGGGTGATCCTGCTCGCACTCAACCAGCTGATCCGGTACGGACCTCCGTCGACCGGGCAGATCCTCGCCTGGTCACTGCTCGTGGCGAGCGCGGTCGTCGCCCAGTTCGTCCCGGGGGTGGCCTCCGCGCTGCTGACCTGGATCACCGGCTACCAGCTGGTGGCGCAGATGCGGCTGCGGACGCTCTGGCACCTCGGCCGGGTCCCGATGGGCGGGCTAACCCGGCGCCTAGACCGGGGACGTGGCCACGGTCCTCACCCAGGACCTACAGACGATCCAGTCGGTCACCAGCGAGATCTTACCGCAGGTGGTCGGCGCGGCGATCGCGCCGCTGGTGCTGCTGGCCATCACGTTCCTCGGCGACTGGCGCCTCGGGCTGGCCACGCTGGCCACCCTCGTGCTCGCCGTGCCGGTGCACCTCTGGACCCAGCGTCGCTTCCTCACGCTGGCGCGGGTGCGCCAGCAGCGCCAGGCCGAGGCGGTGGCGCGCATCCTGGAGTACGTCGAATGGGTGCCGGTCATCCGCGCCTACAACCAGGTCGGTGAGCGCCTGGTCCGCTTCCGCGAGGCCCTCGACGCGTGCCGTGCCGCGAACCTCCAGCTCGTCCACCGGCTCGCGCCGCTGCTGCACACGGTCAAGGCCACGATCGAGGCCGGGTTCGCGGTCGTGTTGCTCGCCGCCATCTACCTGTACGTCGGCGGCGAGGTGGCGACGTTGACGGTGATCGCCTTCCTCGTGCTGACGTTGCGGATCTACCAGCCGATCGTCGCCCAAGCTGAGGCCCTGCGGATCGCCGACGGGTCGATGGAGCGGGTCGCCGCGGTGCTGGACACCGTCCCGCAGGCCCAACCCTCCGCCGACCGCGCGCGTCGCCCGGAAAGCCACGACATCGCTTTCGACCACGTCCGCTTCGCCTACGACGCCGGCGCCCCGCAGGAGAACCCGGTGCTGCGTGACGTGACGCTGGGCATCCCACAGGGGTCGCTGACCCCGCTCGTCGGGCCGTCGGGCGCGGGCAAGTCGACGGTCGGCCGTCTCATTGCGCGGTTCTGGGAGGTGCAGGCGGGCATGGTGTCGATGGGCGGGTCGACGTCCGCGACATCCCCACCGACGAGCTGCTCGACATGATCACCGTGGTGTTCCAGGACTCGTTCCTGTTCCACGACACGATCGCGGGCAACCTGCGCCTGGCCGACCCTGACGCCACCGACGATCAGCTCGTCGCGGCGGCCCGGGCCGCTCGCTGCCACGACTTCATCACCGCGCTGCCCGAGGGCTACGCACGATGGTGGGTGACCGCGGCGCCACCCTGTCCGGCGGGGAGCTGGTGCTGCGGCACGAGGCCTGCCTTTCCGTCCTCACCGCGAGCGCCGAGCTGGCGCGCGGCCACCGCAACCGTCACCGGGGTCGACGTCCACGGGGAACCCGGTCACCCTGCACGGCCGTGGCCTGGTCGCCCGGTGCCTGCAGCACGAGACCGACCACCTCCCGATCCTGACCCGTGACCCTCGCCGCCACGGCCGGGCCGGGCCTCTCCACAGCCCTGCCTGCGCGGCTGCCGGGATCACCCTGCGCTTCCCTTCGCCCCGGCTGTGCACCGACAACGGCGCGATGATCGCCGCGCTCGGCGACCTCCTGCTCCGGGCCGGGCTGCCACCGACCGGGGCTGGCAGGCGCCGTCGATCCGTCCGCCGTGCTCACCGGTGCGCTCGTCACGGCCGGCGGCGCAGCAGGTAGGTGTCCATGATCCAGCCCTTGCGCTCCCGGCATTCCGCCGAGATCCGCCGGATCTCGT
>JBOHHD010000616.1:0-2889 GCA_050700515.1 Pseudonocardiaceae bacterium | reverse complement strand
CTCAATACCACTCACGGGTCTTCTGCACGATCCTGAGTGGTTGTTCCATCCAGAAGCGCACCGTGGCGAATACCGGGCAGATTCGTCGTCTTCGCCACGGTGGCCATCGCCACCCGGTGCATCTGTGTACCCGGCAGCGGCCTTTTCCGTCGATGGTGTGCCATTCGAGTAATGCCAGCGTGGCTCCGGCCAGCCGCAGGAATATTTCGACGTTCTGGTCGGGGAGCGTACCCGCGAGTAGTGTCGCGGACTTCTGCTGGTATATTTTCTCTAGTCGTTCCCGGAGCAATCGCCAGCGCATCTCATTGACATTGCTCACGGTATCCGGGCTCCATGGTCTGCGGAAGTAGAATAATCGAACCGCCGTTGAGAACCTCGCATTCGAACATCAGCGTTGAGCCCAGCCGGCTCGGCCAGCAGTTCTCGGTCATCGCGAGTCACGGCTGTGGCTGGTCATTGATGGCGTCGTGATCGGTGCTGCCGAATGCGGTGGCTAGGGCGTGGCGCAGAGGGCCGGTGTCTTGGGGTATGACGTAGGCGCTTACCCCGTCGCACCAGTCCTGGAGAAGCAGGGCGCCGTCGCACATCTGGGCGATCAGCAGGGTGGCCGGTATCGGGACCCCTGGCCGGATACTACGTTCCAGCCCGGTGCTGGGTTGCGGTCCGTGGGCGGGGCGCTTTCCGTTCCCACCTTGACCCAGCCCGCTGGTGTCCTTGCCTGCCTCATTCGCCATGTCGGCAACCCCGTTTATGTGCTCGTCGTTGTGGACGGCGCCCAGGGTCGGGGAGTTATGCGGACCGGCGGGGGGAACGACCAGCCCGGTTACTCAAGCCCGACCCTGGGGCCTGCCCGGAACTGAAGCCGGTGTGCGGATCGTGCACGATCGAAGTCACCGATTTCCATCCGGAGTGATCACGATCCGTGCTATTTCCACCATTCGCACGGGTTTCCCCGAATAACAGCCTGGGACGGGCTGGCTGTCGCGCTGGGCAGAGGGTGCGAGCTGGTGTGCAGCACTGAATGCACAGCACTGTCACTGCGTGATGTCCACAGTTGACTACGCTTTGTCAGCGAAGGTGGCCGGGGACTGAACCGAGGAGGGGTGGGGCGTGGCAGAGGAACCGGAAGAACTTGTGGAGATGCGCCGGGAGCTTGGCGGGCAGCTGGCCGCCTTCCGCCGGGCGGCGGATCTGAGTCAGGGCCAGCTCGCGAGGGTGACGTTCCGCGATCGGACCTCGGTGGCGCATATCGAGAAGGGCCGTTCCCGGGCTGATGAGCGTTTCTGGAAGCTGGCCGATGACCACTGCAAGGCTGAGGGGATGTTGCTGGATGGGTTCCGGGCCTGGGAAGCGGCCCGCCAGGACCACGAGGTGCAGGTCCGGAAAGCACTATTAGCGGAGGCCAGAGCCAAGGCGCAGGCCATGCGGGCCACCACCGTCTCGCAACCACTCCACGACGCAGACCAGCTGGGCGGAGCCGAGACGGTAGTGGACGCCACCACTACTGGTTCGGCACCGGAGCAGGGATGCTCGGGATCACCGGCGCATCCCGGTCTGGCCGGTAGCCTGGCAGAGGAGATGGCCGCCGAGGAGGACGACGAGGTCGTCGCCCGGCTCGTCACGTTCCTCTGTGAATGGGTAGGTGCGATGAACCGGCGCGGACTGTTCGAGCTACTCGGATGGGCGACCGGCGTCGTGGTCACCTCGCCCGTGATGGATATCCTGAACACCGACGAACAAGAACGCCTGGTCCGAGCCATCGCCTCGCCGGTTCGGGTGGATCAGCAGGTCATCGACCACCTACAGGCCATGCTCCGGTTCTGCAAACGTCAAGAGGACGAGCGGGGCTCCCGCTCGGTACTGAACACGGTGCTCGCGCAACGACACCTGGTGAGCGACCTTCTGACGGACTGCCCAGCAATACTTCGACCGCAGCTGTTCTCGCTCCATAGCGACATGTCCAACTCTATCGGGTTCTACTTCCTGGAGCTCAACGATTTCGGTAATGCCTGGCACTACTACGAAAAGGCTCGCGGGACGGCACATGACGCAGGCAACATTGAACTCGGCATCAACGCATTGTGTGGTATGAGCTATACTGCCTCCTGGCAGGGCAAGGCGCATACCGGGATCGACCTCGCCGCAGCTGCCCAGAGTTTGGCGGGTAAGACTGACGACGCACTGCTGCGGGTCAGTGTGGCAGATAAGGTCGCCAGGGCCTACGCTACTGACGGCCAGTACGCGGCATGTATCGCCGAGTGCGAACTGGCTGAGGACATTCTATTATCAGCCGGGCCAGTTTCTGCTGAATCGCCAGCGTACTGGATCAACGAGGGCCTGCTCGCCAGCGAGAAGAGTGACTATTTGTTGCGACTGGGCAAACCGCAGGAGGCAATCGCCAGCGCTAGCGCCGGTCTGGAGCTGTTCGATAAATCTTATGTGGGTAGCATGGCCTTCTGTATGATTTTTCTGGGTAAAGCATACTTGCAATCCGGCGAGGTCGAGGAGGCAGCACGGGTCCTCGGTACCGCCGCTACCCCCGTCGCCCAGATCCGGTCGGAACGGCTGGTGAAGGAACTGCGCACGACGCGCGCCCGGATGCAACCGTGGCAGAGCACCCAGGCCGTCAAGGCGCTGGACGAGCGGCTTGCGGCTTGTGGCCTGGCGTCGAGTCACCAGGGCGGAATGCTCAGTTGAGCAGTTCGCGGAACTCGCCAGGTGTAATGCCGACTTGCCGCAGGATTGAGCTCAGTGTGCCTCGCTTGACAGTGCCGGGCTCACGCGGCGCCAGGTACCTGGAATGAGGTGACGAGCGGGGTGGCGGTCACGTGTCGCTGTGGGTCGTCGACCTCTTCGAGGTACAGCTCGACTGCTTCGGCGTGGTTGCTG
>JBOHHD010000615.1:0-2095 GCA_050700515.1 Pseudonocardiaceae bacterium | reverse complement strand
GACCAGCAGCAGTGTGGTATTGTCGATACGTTTCAGGACAATCACAACGAGGTATGGCAGCTCGCGCCTGCCTAGCTCGGCGAGTGGCTCGGCGAGGCGGAAATTGTGCGTGAGCCTGGACAACGGTCGTTGCTCGTCGGGCGGGGTGAGCCAGTGTGAGCGATACGCGCGGGACCGTGCGGCGAGGTAGTCATCATTGGTGGTCAAGAAGCCACCTTCGTCGGTGGACAACAGCTTTTGCTTGTGCGTGGAGAAGCAGCCGATGGTGGCGCAGGTCCCGGCCTGGGTGCCGTCGACCCTGGTGCCCAGGGCCTGGCAGGCATCGGCGACGATGGAAAGTCCATGACCGTCGGCGTTGCAGTCCACGAACACCGGTCGTGCCCCGATGCTGGCGACTGGCGCGACGGACATCACCACCGTCAGCGCCGGTATCAGGACTTCGTCGCCTGGGCGCACGCCGACGGCGTCGAGCGCGGTCTGCAGGGCCGTGGTTCCGCTGGAGACCGCGACGACGTGCGCGACGCCGAGGTGCTCGGCGAGCTCGCGTTCGTAGGCGGCGACCTCGGTCTCGGATACGACGGAGCTGAGGGTCATCGGGCGCCTCCGGTGGCGGTCAGGAACCGGTCGAAGTCCTGCATCAACGGCAGCATGTTCACGCAGTCGCTGGAAAAGAGCGCGCAGTCGCATCCGCCGGTATGGGGCTGAGCGGGGAACAGCTCGGCCGCAGCGTGAGTGGCGATGTTGCGCTGCGTCCCGGCGGCGGCGATCTCAGCGATCTTGTGCCTAGATGGGCAGTCCCACACGCTGCCGTCAGGTTGGATGAAGGTGAGCTGGTGGCCACCGAAGCAGCCGTGCACCATCTGCAGTTCATGCCGGGCGGTCGAGGCCACCTGTGCGGAGTAGCGCGCGGCAGGCAGCTCCAGGCCCAGGTCGGCGGCGTACACCTCGTCGAATGCGTTAGTCAAAGCGGGCAGGTCCACCTCACGCAGGACCAGCTCATCGTGCAACCGGTGACTGGGGTCGAGTGAGATCGGCTGCGGGACGAAGTAGTCCATGCCGAGTTCGGCCGCAAACCGCGCAGTGGCGGGCAGGTAGTCGAGAGTGAGCCGGCTGAGGACCGAGTACATACCCACCTTCGGCGCGGCGCGGTATCCGCGGTCGGCCAGCAGTGCCCGGATACCCGACACAACGGTGAACCAGCCGTCCTTGCGGTTACGGGCCGGGCGGTGCAGGTTGTTGAGATCGGGATCTGCCGAGTCCAGCGATACTGACACCCCGTGCACTCCGCTGTCGAGCAGCATCTGCCGGACGACGAGGCGGTTGAGCGGGACTCCATTGGTGCACACCGTCACCTCGATGCCCACGCTGGTCAAGCGCTCGATCACCTGGCCGATCGGCGGCCAGATCAGCGGCTCGCCTCCGGCAACGAAGACCCGCTTCACACTCGAGTCGACGATGGTGGACAGAAAGCGGACTATGTCAGTTAGGTGAAGATCGCCCTGAGGCATGTGGGAGAGCTGGCCGGGCTGCGTCGGGGGTGCCTCGCGGTGCTCTTCCAGCGTGCCGAAGTAGCAGTAGTCGCAGCCCAGGTTGCAGGGGCTGCGCAACGCCCAGAGCAGAGTGACGTCTCGTGGTGGGCGCATCAGCGCTCACCGATCTCGGCGAGCACCAGGTGCTCCATCTCGTCGACGACGTCCTCTTCGGTGCGGCCAGCGCGTTGTACGACCCGGAATCGCCCGGGTTCGTGTTCGGCCTGCCGCTGGTAGAGCCGGTTCACGCGGGTGACGAGGTGTTGCTCCTCGGTGGTCATCGGCCTGTCGACGCGCTCGGCGTAGCGGCACAGACAGGTATCAATATCGTCCAGGACCAGCAGCACCAGTTCCGGCGCGGGCCGCCACATCGCGGCGGTGGCGTGGATCTGCTGCGCCAGTACCCAGGTGTCGTCGTCACTCACGTCCGGGCCGAGCAGGATCGCCGCCTGGTAGAGCGCGGTGGTGTCGATGCCACGGTCCTCCAGCACGATCCGGGGCGGTGTGGCCATCTGGGTGACCAATTCGTATTCACGGACCTTGAGCGCGATCAGGGCGAAGGTCTC
>JBOHHD010000614.1:0-2115 GCA_050700515.1 Pseudonocardiaceae bacterium | reverse complement strand
CACTGGAGGGCACAGTCCGCACGGTCGTCGAGCTCTCGGGACGTGATATGCGTCGTCGCAAACTGCTGCTGGGTTCGGTGTTCAGCGTGGCCGCGTTCGCCGAACCCATGGTGGTCGCCCTGATCGTTCCCCCGGCGCAGGGCACTGCCCGCGCGGTGGGTCAGCGGGTGGGCATGGCCGACGTGGAGGTTCTCACCGAGCAGGTCGATCACCTGACCCGGCTAGGTTTCCAGTTCGGCTCGGGGCGGGTGCGCGAGCAGGTAGTGGTGCTGCTGAACCGAGAGGCCAACACCCTGCTGCGCGGCAGCTACTCGGAGAAGACCGGCAAAGCTCTGCTTTCCGGGGTTGCTCAGGCCACCCGGTTGGCCGGTTTCATGGCGAGCGATGTGGATCGTGACGCGCTGGCGCAGCGCTATTACATCCAGGCGCTGGATTTGGCGATGCGGGCGGGAGACCGGCTGTATGCGGCCTTTGTACTGGCCACGATGAGCCGGATGACGGTCCGGATCGGCGAGAATACCCCGGCTGAGCACGACACTCTGCGGCACGGGCGCCGAGCCGTGGCGCTGGCCCGGGCGGGGCTGACCATCACTCAGGGCGCGGCCACCCCGGCGCTGGCCGCCGAGTTGCACGCGCTGGAGGCACGCGGTTTGGCCCTGCTCGGCGAGGCCAACGCGGCGCGCCGCGCGGCGCTGACCGCGGAACGACGCTATGAATCGGTACGCCCCGGCGACGAACCCCCGTGGCAGCTTCTCTACTCCAAAAACTCACTGATCGCTGACGTCGGTCTCTGTTTCAGTAACATCGGCGACTTCAGGCAGGCACTGACGCTGAGCACCACAGCTTTGCAGGGAACCGAGGCATGGAAAGTCCGCGGCCAATCGATAA
Source organism: Pseudonocardiaceae bacterium (assembly GCA_050700515.1). Classification (GTDB taxonomy): domain Bacteria; phylum Actinomycetota; class Actinomycetes; order Mycobacteriales; family Pseudonocardiaceae. Next base: position 1,227 of record JBOHHD010000614.1, on the reverse strand, counting down.
TCCAGACCCATATCGCCATTACCCACCTGCGCAACCGTGATCTGGAACAGGCCGCCGCATACGGCCGGGACGCGCTGCGCTCCGCTACCAACGTCAACTCGACCATGATCACGCAGCGGCTGCGCACCCTGCACCGGCACATCCAGCCCTCGCGCGCTGGCTCCCCGCACCTGCGCGAGCTCGACGAGCGGCTCACCACCTTCTTCGCCCGCAGCGCCCGACACAACTAACGTCCCCTACCGGTTCAAGAGGACGACCCAGTGCGTTGACCGTGAACCTGGCCGGACCGGCGGCCAGTCGTGCTGATTGAGGACGGCAGGGCGGGTATCAACCGGGACAACTCTGTCCATGAATCAGTACGGTCGCGGTACGCCTGACAACCCCTGTGGCGTGCCGACGAACCGGTCAACGTTCGTGATCAAGGATCCAGCAGCCGGTGGTTGCCACTGTGGCACTGGTCCGTCGAGCGGATCGGGCGGGCCGGGTGGTCTGACCTCTGGGTGGGCACTATAGATGTAGGCCCCCTAGGGTGGCCGCTGTGCCGAGAGCTGGGTTGGACAAGGACCCGCAGGACGTCGCCTCGATGTTCGACGGGGTGGCTCGCCGTTATGACCTGACCAACACGGTGCTGTCCTTCGGTCAGGACCGGCTGTGGCGCCGCCGCACCGTGGACACGATCGCAGCTGGTCCGGGCGAGCGGGTGCTCGACCTCGCGGCGGGGACTGCGGTTTCCACCGTCGACCTGGCCCGGGATGGCGCCTGCTGTGTGGCGGCGGATTTCTCACTGGGCATGCTCCGCGCCGGAGCGCACCGCAGAGTCCCGATGGTCGGGGCCGACGCGTTGGCCCTGCCGTTCGCCGACGGGGTGTTCGACGCGGTGACGATCTCCTTCGGGCTGCGCAACGTGGCGAACACCGACGCGGCACTGGCCGAGCTGGCCCGGGTCACCCGCCCCGGTGGGCGGCTGGTCATCTGCGAGTTCTCTACCCCTACCTGGAAACCGTTTCGTGTGGTGTACCTGGAGTACCTGATGCGAGCCCTGCCGGCCGTGGCCCGTCGGGTGAGCAGCAACCCCGAGGCCTATGTCTACCTCGCCGAGTCCATCCGCGCCTGGCCCGACCAGCGTGGGCTCGCCGACCGGATCGCGGCCGTGGGCTGGACCGACGTTGCGTGGCGCGATCTCACCGGCGGCGTCGTCACGCTGCACCGGGCGGTCAAGCAGCAGAA
>JBOHHD010000613.1:0-3558 GCA_050700515.1 Pseudonocardiaceae bacterium | reverse complement strand
GCTTCAATGTCTCCGCAGCTCAGCGGGCCATAGATGGCAGCAGAACCACCGCCTTCCGAAGGCGGGAGCGTAGCTTTAAGCCCCGCTGGGCGCGGCAGCCAGACGGATGACATGCTTGCCACCGGTTTGAGCGTCTTCCGTCGCTCACGGTTCTCCAGAACCACCTTGCCGCCCGCTAGCGTGCGGCTCGTGACACAGCCAGCATGTGGCGTAAGGAGAACTCAAAGCTGGCGCGCTGGGTGTGCTCCGGTGGCTGTGCACCGCGATGACGACTGCGGGCACGGTGGTGTTGCTGGCCGCTTGGCGACAAGGCCGATGACGCGGCACCCCACCCCGGGAGGTTGGGCACCATCGGAAACGCCGAGCAAACGCCGCGATCGACGAGACCACCATCCCCACCGCATCTGGTGCGCTGCGGATTCCGCAGATCACCATCTGAGCTTCGGCACGCATTCGGCACAGCGACCCGTAGACGGCCGGACGGGGCCGGACATCACCGGACTAGTACGAAGATCGGCCCCCCACCATGTTGCTGCTGGTTGGGGGCCGATCTGGCTGGTGGTGGCGGGTGAAGGATTCGAACCTTCGAAGGCTAAGCCGACGGATTTACAGTCCGCTCCCATTGGCCGCTCGGGCAACCCGCCTGGGCCGGGCGAACCGGCCGTTGATAAGCGTACACAGCGACGTGCGGCCGGCTCATCCGGCCCGACGGGTAGGGTCAGCACAGCTCGTCGGGAGGAGGCTTTAGTGGCGGATCCATCGTTCGATGTAGTCAGCAAGGTCGACCACCAAGAGGTCGACAACGCGCTCAACCAAGCCGCCAAGGAGCTGTCGACCAGGTTCGACTTCCGCGGCACCGGGGCGAAGGTCACCTGGACGCGCGAGGAGACGATGACGATCGAGGCCGAGACGCAGGAGCGCTGCCTTGCCGCCATCGAGGTGGTGAAGGGCAAGCTGGTGAAGCGGGGAATCTCGCTGAAGTCCTTCGAGGTGGACGAGCCGGCCCTGTCAGGCAAGATCTACCGGACGACCGGGCGCATCCTGCAAGGGATCAGCCAGGACAAGGCCAAGGAGATCGCCAAGGCGGTACGCGACGAGAAGCTCAAAGGGGTCCAGGCTCAGATCCAGGGCGATCAGCTCCGCGTATCGGGAAAGAAACGCGACGATCTGCAAGCCGTCATCGCCCTGTTGAAGGACCGCGACTTCGGCGTGGCCTTGCAGTTCACCAACTACCGGTGAAAGGTATCATTCTCGCGGGTGGAAGCGGCAGCAGGCTCTACCCGATCACCCAGGCCGTTTCCAAACAACTGCTGCCGGTATACGACAAGCCGATGGTGTACTATCCGCTTTCAGTGCTCATGCTCGCTGGGATCCGGGAAATACTGGTCATCTCCACGCCCCACGACCTACCGCTCTTCCGTCGTCTGTTGGGTGACGGCAGCAGCATGGGCCTGCGGCTGTGCTACGCCGAGCAAGCCCAGCCCAACGGCCTGGCCGAGGCATTCTTGATCGGCGCTGATTTCATCGGGGATGACCCCGTTACCCTCATACTGGGTGACAACATTTTCTACGGCCCGGGGTTCTCCCATACCCTTCAGGATTGTGTCGCCACAGTGGACGGTTGCGTTCTTTTCGGGTATCCGGTCAAAGACCCGCAACGCTACGGGGTCGGCAACGTCGATGCCACCGGAAAGCTGATCTCCATTGAGGAGAAGCCCGCTGTCCCGCGCTCGAATAAAGCGATCACCGGTCTTTATGTATACGATAATGACGTCGTGAAAATCGCGGCATCCCTCACCCCATCCGCGCGTGGTGAACTGGAGATCACCGACGTCAACGCCCATTACCTGCGCCAGGGCCGCGCGAAGCTGATCGATCTGGGTCGGGGGTTCGCATGGCTGGACACCGGAACCCACGATTCCCTCCTTGAGGCCGGCCAGTTCGTCCAGGTGCTGGAACACCGGCAGGGCGTGCGGATCGCTTGCTTGGAGGAGATCGCGCTACGGATGGGCTTCATCGATGCCGACGCGTGCCACGCGCTGGGTGCTGCGTTGGCCACGTCCGGCTATGGCCAATACATCATGCATGTTGCTCGCGACGCGGCTCACCAAGGCAACTGACGCTCTGCCATGTCCTCAAGGCGGCGCACCCGATCGGCGATCGGCGGGTGCGTGGAGAACAGCCGCGATACCTCACCCGCCCGGAACGGGTTGGCGATCATCAGGTGGGACTGCGAGGTGAGGGCGGGACTCGGGCGAAGTGGCGCTACCTGCGTCCCGTACTCCAGCTTGCGCAGCGCACTGGCCAAGGCAAGGGGGGAACCGGTGAGTTCCGCTCCGGAAACGTCGGCCTGATACTCCCGCGACCGGCTCACCGCCATCTGCACGATGGCGGCAGCGATCGGGCCGAGCAGGGCAATGAGCAACATGGCGATCGGGTTCGGGCGGTCATCATTGCTACCACCGAAGAGTCCGGCGAACATCGCGATATTCGACAGTGCCGTCACCATTCCCGCCAAAGCCCCCGCGACGGAAGAGATGAGGATGTCACGGTTGTACACGTGCGCCAACTCGTGACCGAGTACTCCGCGCAACTCACTTTCGTTCAACAGTTCGAGGATTCCCACGGTGCAGCACACCGCGGCATGGCGCGGGTTGCGGCCGGTGGCGAAGGCGTTCGGCGCCTGCGTAGGGCTGATGTAGAGCCGCGGCATCGGCTGACGCGCCGACGTGGCGAGTTCGCGCACAATGCGGTACATCATGGGCTGCTCCGCCTCGGACACCGGTCGGGCACGCATTGCGCGCAATGCCAGCTTGTCCGAATTGAAGTACGCGTAGGCATTCATTCCGAGTACGAACACCAGTGCGATGAGCAACCCACCACGGCCGAAAAAACTGCCGATGAGCACGACGAGCGCTGACAGCCCGCCCAGCAGCAGCGCGGTTTTCAGCGTATTGACGTGCTTGTGCACGGCGCCCCACCCTTCATCCTCCACCGGGAGTCGCGTCCCGCTTAGTCAACGCCTCCCCCTTGCATGAGGTTCCCTCTTACCGTGGGTAATCCACCGTGCACATGAGCGCCTGGCACACCGTGCATGAACGACGGACACGCGGTTGCCGGTGGATCGCGCGAGCTTCCTTCGTCTCTGGGGAAGGTGAGGCAGTGGTTGCGCAAGTGCCGGCAGCGACAACTTCAGGGCAGGTTGCCGTGGGGGGCACCTGCATAGAGTGCGACAGCACCTCTCCGGAGGTCACTGACAGTGACAACATGCGGTCGCAAGACCGTGGACCAAGGCTTCGGCGTCGGATGCTTTCGATGTCCCGACGACCCGACCGTCGTCGAGAACTTCAACGAGTGAGTTCGATGATCACGTCGGTAAAAGCAGGTTCCGCTACAGCCGTGAGGTGGTCACCCGGAAGCGGAAGCGCTCGGCCCTGGGGAAGACGGGAGACCACCTCGGCGATGGGTGCGGCAGTCACATCGTCGACACCGGCAGCGACGACGGTGGACACGGTGATGTGGTCCCAATGCCGGACGACGGGTCGATGACCACGAAGG
>JBOHHD010000612.1:0-2677 GCA_050700515.1 Pseudonocardiaceae bacterium | reverse complement strand
AAGTTCGCGCCGGAGCCGGGATCGCTGGTCGCCGCGTTGAGGCAGACCTCGACGCCACCGATCGCCTCGGTGAGCAGGACGAAGCCATAGAGGTTGATCTCTGCGAAGTGGTCGATCCGGACCCCGGTGAACTGCTCCACGGTGTCCACCAGGGCACGCCGCCCCGCCCGGGCGGAGTCCCGCTCGATCTGGGCGGCATCGGTCATGCCGCTCTCGCGTAGTTGTCGGGCCGCAGCCACCTGCCGCGTCCCGTACACAGAGTTGATCTTGTCTGGTTGGTCGGCGCCGGGGATCGCCACGAAGGTGTCGCGAGGGATGGACACGGCGTGTGCGGCGGTATCGGCCGTGTCATGGTCGGGAATCCGGACCAGGATGATCGTGTCGGTGTTGGTTCCCTCCGCCTGCTCGGTGCGCAGCGTCTGCAGCACCTCGGCCGGCAGCGGGTTGCCCTCCGCGTCGGTCCGGCTGTCGTTGCCGACCAGCAGGATGTCCGTGGCGCCGTCATCGTCGTGATTGTCCGGAGTCGACGCGCTGAGCACATCGGTGCTGCTCACGTCCTGCTCGAGGGCTCCGACGGTGGCCCAGCCCACCCCGGTGGCGAACAGCACCATGGCGGAGAGCAGCGCAACCAGTACTCGGGCGGACAGCGCACCCCACCGCGCCGCGCGGCTACCGGGGCCAGGCCTGCCACTGCTGGTCACCTCCGCCACCCGCACCTCCTCACCTTCCGGCGGATCAGTCGACGCACGGTACGTTGCTGGCCACCATCGGTGGTGGTGGGGGCGGGACGGTGCGGATCGTATCTGACGTAGTGTGCGTGACCGGGCGCCCGCTCACCTGCTGTTGTCGCCCGTCCGTGGAGCTGTCGGCCGCAGGGCCTGAATAGTCCTCACCCAGGTAAACCCGCACGGTTCCGGCAGGCAGGTTGGGATCCTCTTCCACCGGCAGACCCCCGAGCACGTCGGCGACGGCCCTCGCCTTGTTCGCCTCGCCTGCCGGGTATCGAACGAGGCTGACCGCCCTGGCGTCCGCGTTGCTCACCCGGTCTGCGTCAAAGCCCTGTTCGGTGAGCTGGCGAGCGATCGTCGCGGCGAGGCCGGTGACCCCGGACGCGTTGAGCACCTCGATGCTGCTCCGGGCGGTTTCCGGGGTACCCGGTTCGGCGGCGGGTCGGGTCTTGATCGCCGCGGCGACGAACGACCGCACGGCGACCGGGTTCACCTCGAGCACCGCACCATCGGGCTCGCGGAGGGTCTCACCCAGCAGCGGCACCGTCAGGAACTCCACTTGGCCTGCGGCGATGCCCTGAATCCGGGAGGCGAAGTCGAGCACGTCGAAGCCGTCGTCGAGCACCAGGGACTGCTTGGTCGCATCGATCAGCTCATCGATTCGACCGGGGTTCGCCAGGGTCCCTGCCGAGAGCACCTGGTCGGCGAACGAGGCCAGGAAGACCTGCTGACGGACCACGCGATCGAGATCACCGCGGGGGAGCCCATGACGTTGGCGGACGAACGCGAGCGCATCCGGCCCCGAGATCGTCTGTGGGCCCGCAGGGAAGTCGGCGCCGGAGGCGCTTTCGTTGACCGGTGCGCGCAGGCACACCCGGACACCCCCGACTGCCTCGGTGAGCAGGGCGAAGCCCAGCAGGTTGAGCTCCGCGTAATGATCGATACCGACCCCGGTGAGGTCCTCGATCGTCTGCAGTAACAGCTTGCGTCCCGCGCTGACGGACTCGCTGAACACGGTCTCCGGATCGGCTCCCACCTCGACGAGCTGAGCGGCGGTGTCGCCCTTGCCCCGGGCGTAGGCGGAGTTGAGCTTGTGCTCACCGAACCCGTCGGGCATCTCGACGTACAGATCCCGGGGCAGCGAGATCGCCACCGCTCTGCTGCCGTCGTTTGGGATCCGCACCAGGATCAGGGTGTCGGTGAGCTCCCCCTCGTTGTCCCCGGCGCGCAGCCGGGCCAGCACCTCCGGAGGCAGCGGGTTGCCCTGCGCGTCGGTCCGGCTGTCGTTGCCCACCAGCAGGATGTCGGTGGCTCCGTCCGGTGCGCTGAAACCGATCACGTCAGCGGTGCTCAAGCCACTCTGCAGGTTCTGGAAGGTGGCCCATCCGTAGCCGGTGAGGCTGAGCACCAGCGCGGAGACCAGGGTGAGGATCAGCTTGGGCAGGCGCAATGGAGAGGGCCGGTGGCGCCGCCGGGGCTCTGGGGCTCTGGGCGGGGGCATCCGCCGAGACGCTGGGGGTATCTGCCGGGGGTGTTGCCGGACCACCCGGACCGGCCGCTGTGTGGAACTTTGTGGCCGGGGTGGCCTGTCCTCCACTGATGCCCTCCTGGGTCCGGCGGCTAGGTGCGGCGGCAATGTCAGGCTATCGGCGGTCCCCCTCTTGTCGCGCGCGCTGCCCCGCGAGTAGACGCACGATCCCCGCGCGTGGTTTCTGACACACTCCCCTCGGCGCCGTCAACTGCGGGCAGGCTGGGAGGACACATCGATGCGGTTACCGGTCACGAAGCGAGCCGCTGATCGGATCGGGGAGCCGCCGCTGACCGTACGCTCCGTGGAGGTTCCGCAGTGAGGACGGCGCTGCTGGTGACCGGCGGGGCGGGCCAGCTAGGCCGGGATCTGGCGGTCGCGGCTGCCCGTGCGGGGATCTCCCAGGTCCATGCCCCCGGCT
>JBOHHD010000611.1:0-2663 GCA_050700515.1 Pseudonocardiaceae bacterium | reverse complement strand
GTCCCACAGTCGCCGTTCTTCGCCTCTCGGATCCAGAACGATTTCGTTCGCGTCCTGGTTATTCCTATAGAAGGTCATAATGGCCTGTCTCCGGGCGTTGTGTGGCGGCCAGTCCGCCAATTCGCCGCTCTTCGCGAACTCGGTCCAGCGGCCGTGCATGACCTTGGCCAGGTGCTTCGGTGGGTTCTGCATCAGCTCCTCGACGTCGGCGGCGCCGAGGGTGTCCCCATGAACGGAATATCGGTCAGGTGGCAGGCGCCCAGCCGAATGTCCGCAGTGGTCGGCTGGCTGGCGCGCACTACGGGCGAACGCCAGCCGAGTTCGGGCACATTGTTAGGCCGCGAGCCTTCCAAGGTTCGGCTCCTTGACCCCCCACCGGCCAGAGCGGCTCCCGACCAGCAGCGATTACAGTCGGGGGCCGATTTTCGTCGGGTCGGGTCGGGTCTCATGCTGACCGGGTCGGCCGAGGGGTATCGCCCCCGGTTTGGCCTCTGGTCTGGGGGAGAGCTGTCTCTAGGTCTGGGGGAGAGGTGAGGGAACAGCCGGGGCACAAGGAGCCCGGCCCGGAGAACCGGCGAGCTCGAGGGTTTGACCTCCCCCGTTTGGGGGTAAATGCCTGGCATGACTGAGCCAAAGGGGCCTGGCATGACTGAGCCAAAGGGACAGGCTGACCTGGAGGATCGATCTATCGGTGAGCTGGTCAGCCGGCTGTCCGAGCAGATCTCCCGGTTGGCCCGTGACGAGTTGCAGCTGGCGCGGGCCGAGCTTGAGCAGAAGGGCAAGCGGGCCGGAGTCGGTGCCGGGATGACCGGTGCTGCGGGGCTGCTCGCGGTCTTGGGGCTGGCCACGCTGGTGGCTGCGGGGGTCGCGGCGCTGGCCCTGGTGCTGGCGGTGTGGGCGGCCGCGCTGATCGTCGGCGGGGCTGTGCTGGTGGTGGCGGGGTTGCTGGCGCTGATGGGCTTCAACCAGGTGAAGCGCGCGGTGCCGCCTGCGCCGGAGCAGGCGATAGCCAGTACCAAGCGCGACATCGAGACTATTAAGGAGAGTGCACACCGATGAGTTATCCCACGGAGTCCGCCCCTACCGATTCGCCGCCCACTGACCCATCGGAGCTGCGCAAAGACATCGAAGACACTCGTGAAGAGCTGGCCGACACGGTCAACGCGCTGACGAACAGGCTCGACATCAAGGGCCGCGCCCGGGACAAGGCGCAGGAACTCAAGACGCAGGCCACCGAGAAGGTGCAGCAGGCCCGCGCTCAGGCTCCCGAGAAAATCCGGGAGATACGCGCCCAGGCGCCCGAGAAAATCCGGGAAGTGCGCGCCCAGGCCCCCGAGAAGATTCAGCGACTGGCCGGGGCGACCCAGCAGAAGGCCCAGGCGATGATGAAGAAGAAGCCGGGTGCGGTGGGGGGAGCAGTCTTGGCGGTGCTGGCCTTGTTGGTTCTCCGTCGCCGTCGGGGCTCCCGGAGGTGAGGGCCGCATGAAGCTGCTCTACAAGCCCTTGGGCCTACTCGTCAGCGTGCTCGGCGGAATCGTTGCCGGCGCGGTGTTCAAACAGGTCTGGAAGGTGGTCTCCGACGAGGAGGAGGCGCCGGAAGCGACGTCGACGGAATACAGCACCAAGGAGGTGCTCCTCGCCGCCGCGTTGCATGGTGCGGTCTTCGCGGGGGTGAAGGCCGCGGTGGAGCGGGCCAGCGTCAAGGGCCTCAAGAGAATGACCGGCAGGGATCTCGGGTGGTAGACCGCGGTCCCCACCCTGCGGTGCGGTTGCCGGGGACATCGGGAGGAGTGGAGTGATGGCGCGTATGCGGACCGATCAGCTGCCCGGCAAGCAGGCTGAGGCTCCGACGCAGATCCCGCCGCAGGGTTGGTGGCAGGTTGTCAAGCGGGCGTTCGCCGAGAGCAGCGCCGACAACGTGCCGATGCTCGCCGGCGGGGTGGCGTTCTTCGCCTTTCTCGCGGTGTTCCCGGCGCTGATCGCGGCGCTGACCCTCTATGGCTTGATCGCTGACCCAACACAGGTCACCCAGCAGATGGAGAGCCTGTCCGGGGCGCTTCCGGTCGAGGCCCGAACGATCATTACTGATCAGCTCCACACGGTGGCCGGCAGCGCCCAGGGAGCGCTGACCGTCGGGCTGATGGTGTCGCTGCTGGCCGCGCTGTGGAGCACCTCCGGCGCTACCGGCAATCTCATGACGGCGGTCAATCTCGCCTACGACGAGGACGAGACCCGTGGTGCCATCAAGTTGCGGGTCATCGCGCTGGTCCTCACCGTCGGGGCGATTGTTTTCGCGCTGCTCGCGTTGGCGCTGGTCGCCGTGGCGCCGATCGTGCTGGACCAGCTCCGCCTCGGCGGGTTCGGGCAGGTGGTGGCGCAGGTGATCCGCTGGACGCTGCTGATCGGCGTGGTGCTCGTCGGGTTGGCCGTGATGTATCGGATAGCGCCGAACCGCGATGATGCCCGGTTCCGGTGGGTGACTCCGGGGGCGCTGTTCGCGGTGTTCCTGTGGACCCTCGGCAGCGTGGCGTTCAGTCTCTACGTCAACTTCTTCGGGAGCTACAACAAAACCTATGGTGCGCTGGCCGGTGTCATCGTGTTCATGTTGTGGCTGTACCTGAGCAGTTACATCGTGCTGCTCGGCGCGGAGATCAATGCGGAAG
>JBOHHD010000610.1:0-6244 GCA_050700515.1 Pseudonocardiaceae bacterium | reverse complement strand
CCTGTGCACGCCGATCGTCTCTCCGCCCGAGCAGACCGAGCCACCATCCCCTGCGCTGCGAATCGACGAAGGATATGTCACCCGATTGGAGAATTGGTGTGACGAGTTCAACGAGGCGTTGTCGAAGCTGGACTCGGTCATCCTGCCCGGTGGCACCCCCGGGGCGGCGCTGCTGCACACCGCCCGGGTGGTGACTCGACGGGCCGAACGGAGCGTCTGGGCGCTGCTGACGGTCGACCCCGAGCGCACCAACAAGATCACCGCACGCTACCTCAACCGGCTCTCCGATCTGCTGTTCATCCTGGGCCGGGTCGCCAACCCGGACGGCGACGTACTCTGGAAGCCCGGCGGCCCCCGTCCCGAGTGATGACACCCCACTCGTGAGTGTGCTCAGGACACCGGTGGGGGGCTTCGCCCCGGCGGTGCTGATTCCAACCAGGACAAAAATCCGGTGAGAGTGTCGTGGCGCATCGCCAGTTCCAGTTCCCCGAAGTCCGTGCGGCACAGCAGGACGATCGACCCGCTGGGCATCGCATAGGTCTCCGGCAACGTCGGACGGCGTCGATCCATGATTTCCAAACGCTCCCGATCGAGCACCCGGTCCGGCCCCGAACGCAGACTGGAGATCCGGAACCAGGAGAAGTCATCACCTCGATAACGACCGATTCCCAGGTGCCAGCCCTGCGGACCGTCGGTGCGGCGAAACCGCAGCGCGACGTCAACTCCACCCCGACGGGCCAGCCGGATACGCCGGGCAGCCCGGAGGACGAGGAGCAGGGCACCGAGCAGGAGGGCCAGCCCGACGATCTCACCGACACCCATAGCCGGCCCGCACTCGAAGGTTCTTTAGACGGTTTCGCCGACAGCCTTGAGCCGCGCGGTGGCCCGTGCCCGTACCGACTCGGCCTGCTCCGGGTCTTCCTCGGAGTCGGCCTGCGCCAAGGCGTCCCGGGCAGCCTGAGGGTCGATTTCCTGAGCGAGCTCGGCGGCCTCGGCAAGCACACTCACCTTGTCGCCGGTGACCGAGAGAAAACCGCCGAAGACAGCAGCAGTGACCGTCTCCCCATCGGCAGTAGTGATCTTGACGATTCCACCCTCGACGAGTTCGCCGAGCAGCGGCGTATGTCCCGGCAGGATGCCCAGCTCACCTGTGGTGGTCTTGGCGAAGACCGAGGTGGCCGTCCCCGACCACACCTGGCGCTCCACCGCCACCAACTCGACGGACATCTCAGCCACACGCGCCTCCTCGCCTTCGGTGTGTCCCCGCAGTCTAGTCGGCCCGCCTCTCACCATCCGTGCCGGGCGACCCGCCCCGGCAAGATCCCGCGGTACCGCCACACCTCATACCGCGTTCGCCAGCACCTTTCTGACCTCGTCGGCGACCTCGTCGGGAGGAATTGTGCGTGTCCTGCCCGTGATCCGTTCGGTGAGTTCGACAATGCCATCGACCAATCCACGCTTGCCGACCGTGATCCTCAACGGAATACCGATGAGTTCCGCGTCACGGAACTTCACCCCTACGCGTTCCGGTCGGTCGTCCACGATCACCTCGACACCGGCGGCGCGCAGTTCTTCGTAGCACCGCTCAGCGACGGCGACTGTCTCCGCATCGTTGGACTGGGCGATGACCACAGTGACGTCGAAAGGCGCCAGTACCGCCGGCCAAACGATTCCTCGCTCATCGTGATGGCACTCGACAATCGTGGAAATGGCCCGTTCCACGCCGATGCCGTAGCTGCCCATGACGACCGGGACGCGCTTGCCGTCCGCATCGAGCACACGTGCGCCAAGAGCCTCGCTGTACTTGTCACCCAACTTGAAGATATGGCCGACCTCGATTGCCTTGTGGACCTGGAGCGGCTGAGCACACCGGGGGCACGCCTCTCCGGCCCCCACCTGGCGAAGGTCCGCCCACTGACCGACCACGATGTCACGTTCGACGTCCACGCCGCGAAGGTGGACGTCATCGACGTCAGCGCCGGTGAACATGTTACGGCGACCACGCAGCGCCTCGTCGGCGATCACCGGCAGGGCGCTCACCCCTACCGCGCCGAGGCTGCCCGGTGACGCGCCGAGTGCCGCACGGATCTCCTGGAGATGGGCAGGCCGTAATTTTCGCGCTCCGGTCATATCGAGGAGTTTCTGCTCCACCAACAGGTGATCGCCACGCAGTAACACCAACGTGAGTTGCTCATTCAGCACATAGACAAGGGTCTTGATCTGCCGGTCGGCAGGAGCGTCGAACCGAACAGCCAGATCCTCGATCGTCCGTACTCCTGGCGTGGCGAACCGCTCCGGCGCAGCCGGACCTGCGTCGTCGGAAACTTCGGTCACCGGCGCTCTGGCCTTCTCGATATTTGCCGCATAGCCACAGCCCGGACAGTGGACGATGAAGTCCTCACCCGCCTCGGACGGACACATGAACTCCGTCGATGTGGACCCGCCCATGCTGCCACTCGATGCCTCGACCGGGATCGCCGGAATCCCCAATCGCGCGAAGACCCGAGTGTAGGCAGCGTGATGGAGATCGAACGAGTGATCCAATCCTTCCGGCAGGAGGTCGAAGCTGTAGGAGTCCTTCATGGTGAATTCTCGTGTCCGCATCAGGCCCCCCTTCGGACGGGGCTCATCGCGGAACTTGGTTTGGAACTGGTACCACATCTGCGGAAGCTGCCGATATGAGTTCAGCTCGAGCGCGAGAGTGGTGAATATCTCCTCGTGGGTCATACCCAGGGCAACGTCGGAGCCCTTGCGGTCACGCAGACGGAACATTTCCTGACCCATCGCCTCCCAGCGGCCGGTACGTTGCCAGATTTCGGCCGGATGCATGGTCGGGAGGATGCACTCCTGAGCGCCGATGCGGTCCAACTCCTCGCGAATGATCCGCATGACCTTCGCGCGTACCCGCACCGCGAGTGGAAGCAGCGAATAATGACCAGCCATCAGCTGCCGGATGTAGCCGGCCCGCAACAGCAATCGATGGCTCGGCGCATCCGCATCCGCCGGGTCCGCACGCAGGGTGGGAATGTGCATCTGTGACCAGCGCATGTTCGGAAGATCTCACCTTCGGTAGGGGCGATGTCGATATCGATGTCACTGCCGCTCGTCCGGGCGGGGGTCGGCAGAGGCCTCAATTCTAGGGACCGGCTTGTCCTCTGGTGGTGATGGTGAACCGCCACGTCTCGGTATGTCCACCGACGCGGCGGGCTAGGCTCCGGCCATGTCCAAGCCGACTCTGCTCACCCCTCAGAGCACCGACTTCCCCCGCTGGTATCAGGACGTCATCACCCGCGCCGAACTGGCCGACAACGGCCCGGTCCGCGGCACCATGGTGATCAGACCGACCGGTTACGCCCTCTGGGAGCGGATGCAGCGCGAGGTGGATGACCGCATCAAGGCCGTTGGCGCGCAGAACGCCTACTTCCCGCTGTTCATCCCGGAGTCCTACCTCAAGCGCGAGGCCGACCACGTCGAAGGGTTCAGCCCTGAGTTGGCCGTCGTGACCCATGCCGGGGGCAAAAAGCTCGAAGAGCCGGTGGTGGTCCGGCCGACCAGCGAGACGATCATCAACTCGTTCTTCTCCCGGTGGGTCCAGTCCTACCGCGATCTGCCGATGAAGCTGAACAACTGGTCCAACGTGGTGCGCTGGGAGATGCGTCCGCGGATTTTTCTGCGCACCACGGAGTTCCTCTGGCAAGAGGGCCATACCTGCCACGCGACCGAGGCCGACGCGCGCGCGCATGCCCAGGAGGTGCTCGACGAGGTCTACGGCGCTTTCATGACCGACATCCTGGCGATTCCCGTCATCAAGGGCCGCAAGACCGCTCGGGAGCGCTTCGCCGGCGCCGTCAACACGCTGACCTGCGAAGCGATGATGATCGATGGCAAGGCCCTGCAGATGGGCACCAGCCACGAACTCGGTCAGAACTTCGCCCGCGCCTTCGACGTCCAGTTCCTCGCCGCCTCCGGCCGGCGCGAGTACGTCTGGCAGACGTCGTGGGGAGTGTCCACCAGGATGGTGGGTGGGCTGATCATGTGCCACGGGGACGATGCCGGCTTGCGGGTGCCGCCCCGGCTGGCTCCGGTGCAGGCGATCGTGCTGGTCGTCAAGGACGGCGCAGAGGTTCGCGCCCGAGCACACCAGATCCTCGGCGAGCTTCGCGAGGTCGGAATTCGCACTGTGCTCGATGAACAGACCGATGTCAGCTTCGGGCGCCGGGCCATCGACGCCGAGCTCAAGGGGATCCCGGTAAGAGTAGAACTGGGACCCCGCGACGTCGCCGCGGGCAAAGCCGTGATGGCCAGGCGCATCCCCGGGACCAAGGAGCCGGTGGCGCTGACCGCGTTGGTGCCCGAGATCGAGGCCGCGCTCCGCGCCGACCAGCAGGCCCTCTACGACCAGGCGCTGGCCCGCCGGGAGGCGGCCGCACCGCACGTCAGGTCGATCGATGAGGCGCTGGAGGCAGCCACCCACGGCTGGGCCCGCATTCCCTGGGCGACACTGGGCGAGCAGGGTGAGGCCACCATCGCCGGGCACGCTGTGACCGTGCGCTGCCTCACCCGTCCCGACGGCAGCCTTCCCGAGAACGGCGACGAACCCGACCTCATCGCCTGGGTCGCCCGCGCCTACTGAATGCAGCGCGGCCCGGGTCGGTGGGTGTTCACCGATCCGGGCCGTTGCTCGCGACGTCAGCTTTCGGACAGCTGCTGGTACTTCTTCTCCAGGTCCTCCAGGCCGCCGCACAGGTAGAAGGCCTGCTCCGGCATGTGGTCGAACTCGCCCTTGGCTAGCTTGTCGAAGGCCTCGATGGTCTCCTTGAGCGGTACTGTCGAGCCCTCCTGGCCGGTGAACTGCTCGGCGGAGTACATGTTCTGGCTGAGGAACCGCTCGATCCGTCGGGCCCGGTTGACGATCACCTTGTCCTCCTCGGACAACTCGTCGATGCCGAGAATAGCGATGATCTCCTGCAGATCGTTGTACTTCTGCAGGATCCGCTTGATCTCTTGCGCCACCCGGTAGTGCTCCTCGCCGACGTACTGCGGGTCGAGGATGGTCGACGACGAGGTCAGCGGATCCACCGCGGGGAAGATGCCCTTGGAGAACACCCCGCGGGAGAGCTCCGTGGTGGCATCCAGGTGGGCGAAGGTGGTCGCCGGTGCGGGGTCGGTGTAGTCGTCGGCAGGCACGTAGATGGCCTGCATCGAGGTGATCGACCGGCCCCGGGTCGAGGTGATGCGCTCCTGGAGCTCACCCATCTCATCGGCCAGGGTCGGCTGATATCCCACGGCCGACGGCAGCCGGCCCAGCAGGGTGGAAACCTCGGAACCGGCCTGGGTGAACCGGAAGATGTTGTCGATGAACAGCAGCACGTCCTGGTTCAGCTCATCCCGGAAGTACTCGGCCATGGTCAGCGCGGACAGCGCCACCCGCATGCGGGTGCCGGGCGGCTCGTCCATTTGGCCGAAGACCAGCGCGGTGTCCTTGAGCACGCCCGCCTCCTGCATCTCCAGGAAGAGGTCATTGCCCTCACGAGTGCGCTCTCCCACCCCGGCGAACACCGACGTACCACCGAAGTTCCGCGCCACCCGGATGATCATCTCCTGGATGAGCACCGTCTTGCCCACTCCGGCACCACCGAACAGACCGATCTTGCCACCCTGCACGTACGGGGTCAGCAGGTCAATGACCTTCAAACCCGTCTCCAGCATCTCGGTCTTGCCCTCGAGCTGGTCGAAGGCCGGCGGCTTGCGGTGGATCTCCCAGCGGTCGCCGCTGAACTGAGTGCTCGGGGCGTCCAGGCACTGGCCCAGCATGTTGAACACGTGACCCTTGACCTGATTGCCGACCGGCACCGAGATCGCCGATCCGGTATCGGTCACCGGAGCACCGCGGACCAGACCGTCGGCGGGCTGCATGGCGACCGCGCGCACGGTGTTGTCCCCGAGGTGCTGAGCCACTTCCAGGGTCATCGTCTTGCGCAGCGCCTCGAGCTCCACCTCCACGGTCAGTGCGTTGAACAGGGGTGGCACCTGGTCCCGCGGGAACTCCACGTCGACCACCGGACCGGCCACCCGCACCACGCGGCCGACGCCTGCCTCGCGAGCGGAGCCGGCGGTGGTCGTCTGCTGGGCTGTGGTCATCTCACTCATCACTCCCCACGGCGGACAGCGCTTCAGCGCCGCCGACGATCTCGCTGATCTCCTGGGTGATCAGGCCCTGGCGGGCCTGGTTGGCCTCACGGGT